>NZ_CP125726.1:0-2505 GCF_030294405.1 Staphylococcus casei | reverse complement strand
TTTTTTATTTTTAGTATTTCAAGTATATCTGCATAGCTAACATTATTAATCTTCTTTTCTCTCCATGGACGCTGTTTACCACTTTTCGCTATATCTTTTAATGTTTCAGTATCTTGATTTTCGTCTATATATTTTGTATGATTATCTTGCATATAAAAAGACCTCCAGTATTGATTATTTCTCGACAATTTAATCTTATTACTGGAGCTTTTTTATGTCAACTCATATCTTATACACTAAAAAACGTGAAAAACGTTGATATATCAACGTTTAAGCGATAATAACAAAAAGATTGTTATTTCTAATAGTATCAAGACAAGAAGAAACTCGTTCCACTCGTTTCAAATTCAAAAACAAAGGAGACTTAATATTGCTATATTTAATTTCATTAATAATGTTATTAATATCTATAATCCAATTTTTAATAATAACCATTGATATTATTAAAAACCATCAGTCAATGGCTATCATGAATATCGTTTGGCCTTTAACAGGACTTTATTTCCCTATTTTAGGAATAATAGCCTATTATAAATTAGGAAAAGAAAAACAAAATAATGCTACCCATCATAGTCACAACAAACCTTTTTGGCAAAGCGTAATAATATCTACTACGCACTGTAGCGCAGGATGTTCCTTAGGAAATATAATTGGAGCACCTATTGTATTTTTAACTGGGCTAATATTATTTAATAATGAACTAGCTACAACCATGATTATAGAATTTATCTTAGCTTATATATTCGGTTTAATGTTCCAATACTTCCATATGGAAATAAAACATGAAAATCCAATAAAAGACTTAAAAAATGCTATAAAAGCAGACACTTTATCACTTATAGCATTTGAAGTTGGTATGTTTGGATTTATGATTATTGCTCATCTAACAATAAAAAATAATCTTCTAGAACCTAATAAAATAGAATACTGGTTCATAATGCAAATAGCTATGCTAATAGGATTTTTCACAAGTTATCCAATTAATTGGTATCTTGTAAAAAAAGGTATAAAACATGCTATGTAAAATAATTGCTTTATTCCAATTGCTTTATTGACGTTGAGCCTCGGAACCCTTAACAATCCCAAAACTTGTCGAATGGTCGGCTTAATAGCTCACGCTATGCCGACATTCGTCTGCAAGTTTAGTTAAGGGTTCTTCTCAACGCACAATAAATTTTCTCGGCATAAATGCGTGTTCTTGTTATAATATAGACATCACATTTAGGGTGCTTATTAAAAGTAGTTTTTTATAATCTACTTCGCAAAAGCAAATAAAAAGCCAATCCATTTTATCTGGGTTGGCTTTTTATTTTTATATGCCTTTATTTGAATTTTAAGGGGGCATTTTAAAGATTCAGGGGTAAATCATATAGTTTTATACCTAAAAGTCTATATACGCTTTTAAAACGCAAATATGAGCCAAATAAATATATCTTAATTTCACAAACAAAAATTTGAGCAAAACCAGTGACTATTTTTTAGACACTGCCCATCTACATGCAAATTAAAATTTGGCATGTAGTGGCGAAAAAAATTAGACACTGCCCATTTACGCACAAAATTATTTTTCGCGTAAAAACTGGGCAACCATGCTGGTTAATCCTATAGTTCCCGCAGGGGCAAAAAAGCATAAAAAAACGCCAGCTTTTAAGCTAACGTTTCAAATCTTTTAAGTAATAATTTTGTTTTTCAAAATTCCAAATTGCAGTAATTGAATGTGCTTTTTCTTCTTCGTCTGTTGTTTTATCTTCGTCGCTTGTATTAATTAAATTGCCATCTTCGGCATCATCTAAATTTAAAATTTTATGTTTTTGTTTAAGCAAACCACCATAACTCAACATACGTTTTCGATATAAACCTTGTTCTAAATCGCTAACAATCTCTGAATCTTTTTCACTATCTCCGGTTAAATAATCCGATGACTTAACCGAATATTTTGAGGTCTCTTTGATTGCTGCTTGAATATCTTTATCGCCTTTTTGGTTTGGAGTGATCGCCTTAATATCTAACACAGGTTCATAATTAACTTGTAATGCTTTTTTCCACAAACCTAACCATTCTTTTTGCGATATATAATTTTCAGAACCTCTAAAATATTTACTTTCAACACACAACAGAACATGCATATGTTGGTTATAACTTCCGTTATCCTCGTTCACCGTAACTTCTGTAGATCGCATAAAACCAACTAAGTTTTTACTAACTTTTTTATATTTAGTTAATCTATGAAATGACTTTGCTAAATGTTGTAAACTTTGTTCTAATGTTTCCCCGTCTATCGCATTTCTAGTAGACAAAGTTAAAAATAACCAACGTGCTTTTGGTTTCTCTTTTACCACTTCTTCAATCACTTTTTGAGCTTGATAACTATTTTTCATCGAACGCCTCCAATTACAGACAGGACACAATTTCGACTTACAAAACCATGTTTTATGTAACTTCAAATAACCCTCATCAGTTGGCTTGAACTCTAAGACGTTACCACATTGTTTTACGTTATAAGCC
>NZ_CP125725.1:0-13744 GCF_030294405.1 Staphylococcus casei | reverse complement strand
AGGCAAAATCTACAACTGATGAATACAAAGAAATAGAAATCGAATTAACTAAACAATTAGTACAAAAAGCACTTAGAAGCAATCCGTTTTATCATTTCTCTAATTTAAGAAACTATGTTCCTAGTATTACATCAATAAATGAATTTATTGAATCGAAAGCATTCTTAGGAGATTTAAATTTAACTGTGTCTGTCCCCTACAAATTAGATAATTCTAATTTAACTTCAAAATTCAAACTTTCAGTCATACAAGATTATTTAATTTCATTAGAGTCCAAGATTAAAAATAACTATCTTAAAGAAAAAGGCACACCTGTATTTGAAGGATATAAAATTTCTGAAATTATTGGCGATTATGCTATTGACGTAAGTAATATTAATCGAACAGCCAAAGATGTAAATGATCAAAAAAGCCCCAAGGTAATGGCTAATTCTGATTGGTATATTTATGACAAAGCCATTGCAAATGGTTTAGAAAAAAAATTAATTGCTTTAATTGGCAATTGGATAGAAGAACTAAAAAAAAGATATGAAGAAGTTTATTTAATACGTAACGAACGTAAAATTAAGTATAGGGAAATTGATGGTGTAAGAGGTTTCATGCCTGACTTTTTACTTTATTTAAAAGATAATAAAGATACATACCAAGTGTTTGTTGAACCTAAAGGACCTCATTTATTATCACATGATGAATGGAAAGAAAAATTTATGTTATCGTTAAATGAACGAGATGATATAAAGATACTTGCCGAAAATAATGATGTACGTTTAATAGGTTTATGTTTTTATTCAGATGAAAATAGTAAGTGGAAAGAATTTACAGCCCAATTTAATCAAATGTTTTTACAATAAAATATAAAAGCTATCCTAATAAATTTTAAAGTAGTATTTGTTGGATATATTTGAATGTAAAAGTTAGTATTTTCTCGCCTTATTAAGATAAATTGTGATTAATATAAATTATAAAATGTATAATTTATACATTTTCACTACCTATAAGGCTTTATTATGTTAACTAAAATAAAAGCCCGAAACACTGTTAGATCAGTGTTTCGGGCTTTTATGGATTGTGAACTTTTATACACACTTTATACATTGTCGGTTTAACACGTTTTCATGCGTTTTCATAAAGCGCAGATATTTATATTTATACATAAAGTAATTTTTTACAGTAAGAATCACAGTGTAAAAATCAGCTTAATTACTTTTACTTTCATTACGAAATACACCAAATGTAAAAACGAAACAGGATACTATAGGTTCTGTTGCAAAGTAAAAAAATATAGCTAACCACTAATTTATCATGTCAGTGTTCGCTTAACTTGCTAGCATGATGCTAATTTCGTGGCATGGCGAAAATCCGTAGATCTGAAGAGACCTGCGGTTCTTTTTATATAGAGCGTAAATACATTCAATACCTTTTAAAGTATTCTTTGCTGTATTGATACTTTGATACCTTGTCTTTCTTACTTTAATATGACGGTGATCTTGCTCAATGAGGTTATTCAGATATTTCGATGTACAATGACAGTCAGGTTTAAGTTTAAAAGCTTTAATTACTTTAGCCATTGCTACCTTCGTTGAAGGTGCCTGATCTGTAATTACCTTTTGAGGTTTACCAAATTGTTTAATGAGACGTTTGATAAACGCATATGCTGAATGATTATCTCGTTGCTTACGCAACCAAATATCTAATGTATGTCCCTCTGCATCAATGGCACGATATAAATAACTCCATTTTCCTTTTATTTTGATGTACGTCTCATCAATACGCCATTTGTAATAAGCTTTTTTATGCTTTTTCTTCCAAATTTGATATAAAATTGGGGCATATTCTTGAACCCAACGGTAGACCGTTGAATGATGAACGTTTACACCACGTCCCCTTAATATTTCAGATATATCACGATAACTCAATGCATATCTTAGATAGTAGCCAACGGCTACAGTGATAACATCCTTGTTAAATTGTTTATATCTGAAATAGTTCATACAGAAGACTCCTTTTTGTTAAAATTATACTATAAATTCAACTTTGCAACAGAACCTTAAACAGTAACATTCCAGAAGGTCGCAAGATGATTAAGTGGGCACCATTTGCAACAATGCCACAACAATATGAAACGATTAACGGTTTTATCGAAGACCAAAGTAAGACAGATAAGCCTATCTTAGATGAATTGGCCTTACGTGATTTGAATGATGTGTTAACGCAGAAATTATTTTATGATCCACCAGCCACGATTAAGTATTGGGAAAATGGATATTACAAAACGATTGAATGTGAGATAAAGAAGTTTGATAGTGAAAAGAATAAATTAGAAATTATTAAAGATAAGGAGAAGATTAGAATGAATATGGATTGTATTGTAGAAATAATATAATTCAAATTATTATAGCGCTTTCCTATGCAATAATGTATAATACAATTACTAAATAAGGAGGGGATATTATGCCAGCAGCATTAACTAAAGTTTGTTCAAGATGTGGGGAAGAAAAAAGGTTGAATCAGTTTTATGAGAATAGAACTAAAAGTGACAAAAGAAATGGCATTTGTAAATCTTGTCAAAAAGAAGTAAATAATAGTTAATATTAGGGAAATAGAGAGTCTTAAAGACTCTCTATTATTTATAATTCGTCATATGCATCTTTTGCAGCCCTTCTTTTTATAGTACTGTTGCTTTCATCTAATATAATCTCTTTTAATTCATCAGCAGAATAATTAGAGTATCTTCTTTTGTACCTATCATATTCAGCTTCAGTTTTATTTTTCTTATCTTGGACAGAACTTACAGCTTTTTCAAATATTTCGTCTTTATTATTATAAAGGTTTACTGCACCTTCTTTTACTTTTCGTCCCAAAAACTTTCCGAATTTCGCACCAGTCTTACCTGCTGTTTTAGCTGCCACTTTACCTCTAACGATATTATCTATTTCAATAGTATTATTTGGGTCATCAATTTTTAAAAAATAATGATTAATGGTTGCTTTAGTTACACGATTTGTTAGTTCTAAATCTTTGATTTCCATTTTTATACCTTCTAACAAATCATATTCCATAGCATCTTTTTCGCTAACATAATATTCATCAATAAATTTATCAGTAAAATCTTTCATATCATTTATTAATTTTTCTTTTTCAACTTGATCCATGCCTTTAGACTTTTTGTTGAATTCTTTACTTAATATTTCATCTAAATATTCTTCTTCTCTTTTTAATTTTTTTAATTCAATATCTTCTATTCTCATTTTTAATTTCCCCTTTTAATATTCTTACTTCCCTTGATGATACCGAATAACTATTGTGGATTCTCAGTTTCGTGCAAAATGTCTATTTTAAATATTGTATTTGGCTTCGTTATGACCACCCCTTATATTAAATTAATTAAATATTACACTAAAATTTAATTGAGTAAAAGATAGAACATAAAAGCGAACAAAAAATATCCCCATCACTATTGTGACAGGTTATTAGATAACGATATAAAATTTGATAACGTTAGTAAGAGAAATCAAATCTAACTATAGTTTATCATAAAAATAATCTAGATAGTATTGTAGTAATAGAGTAATATTATAATAATGGAAGTTCGAAATTTAAGGGGGATGGATTAAATGAATATTTTAAAAATTATAATGTCTTTATTAGTTATAGCTATTTTGATGATAGGATTATCTTTTGCTGCGTTTATGGTATATGAGAACACAATAGCAAAAAAGGATGATGTATCAACCAGTGTTAATGAACAACATCAAACTGTCGAAAACGATACTAGTATGAATAGTGAACAAATAGCAGAGGATAACAACGAAGTGTCAGAAGAAAAGCCCGAATATTTACCACACTTATCTGATAAAAATTATGCATTCAGACTTATGACACTAAATAGAGATGCATTACTTGAGGGAAGTAGAGAACAAAAAGAATATGATGGCACTATACAAACTGCACGCACGAACATAGCAAATGGTCTAGGTAAAGACTTTGATTATAAAATCGTTGAACAATATGAAGCAATAAATGCTGCAGGTGGTAATCAAGGTAAGGCTCAAGAATACATTAAAAACAATCCATATAAATAACCCACCAATTAAGGTAGGTTTTATTCATAGAAACCTAATTCTATTAATCTATTTTCTACTGCTTGTATATCTATATCTTTAGCCCTTGCAATATGGGTAGCTTTGCTAAAATATTTTAATTCTCTAATTAACAAAGGTGTCTCTATATTTATATACGAAGGTCTTGATAGTCCATATGCCCTCCAATTTAATAGAGGTGGTCTAAATTTTCTTTGGTGAGGTTCTCCTTGATTAGAAGTGATTCTAAAGAAATATACTTCTTCTTCTTCCCTTTCTAAAATAAAGATAGGTCTTTCTTTACTTTCACCTTTATTGTAAGGTTCATCGAAGAAAACGGTTCTGTTGCAAAGTAAAAAATATAGCTAACCACTAATTTATCATGTCAGTGTTCGCTTAACTTGCTAGCATGATGCTAATTTCGTGGCATGGCGAAAATCCGTAGATCTGAAGAGACCTGCGGTTCTTTTTATATAGAGCGTAAATACATTCAATACCTTTTAAAGTATTCTTTGCTGTATTGATACTTTGATACCTTGTCTTTCTTACTTTAATATGACGGTGATCTTGCTCAATGAGGTTATTCAGATATTTCGATGTACAATGACAGTCAGGTTTAAGTTTAAAAGCTTTAATTACTTTAGCCATTGCTACCTTCGTTGAAGGTGCCTGATCTGTAATTACCTTTTGAGGTTTACCAAATTGTTTAATGAGACGTTTGATAAACGCATATGCTGAATGATTATCTCGTTGCTTACGCAACCAAATATCTAATATATGTCCCTCTGCATCAATGGCACGATATAAATAGCTCCATTTTCCTTTTATTTTGATGTACGTCTCATCAATTCGCCATTTGTAATAAGCTTTTTTATGCTTTTTCTTCCAAATTTGATACAAAATTGGGGCATATTCTTGAACCCAACGGTAGACCGTTGAATGATGAACGTTTACACCACGTTCCCTTAATATTTCAGATATATCACGATAACTCAATGCATATCTTAGATAGTAGCCAACGGCTACAGTGATAACATCCTTGTTAAATTGTTTATATCTGAAATAGTTCATACAGAAGACTCCTTTTTGTTAAAATTATACTATAAATTCAACTTTGCAACAGAACCTTGTATTCCAAACAATTCTCAATTGAAATAATCATGTCTTTTTCCAGATTATAATCATTATTATTTACTAACGAGAATAGATTTAACGAGTTTTTTCAATTTATTTTTTGTAAATCTTCTTCTTTTACCATCCCTTATTTCTATTTTTCTTTGTATCCATTTCCTCTTTTTCTCTCGTTTAATATTTTTATATTTTTCTGTTGGGATTGTTATAAAGTAAGATAATTCCCATAGAATACTTCCCAATATCTTAAAAAAAGATTCCATAATTTACACCCGTTCTTATAAGTCCTATAATATACAACTTATTTTTTATTGAATAATTTAGAGAAAATGGATTGTTTTTGTTCATTTTGATCTGGTGTTTTTGTCTCAAAAATCTCTTCTTTTGTATTTAAATCGTCTGTTTCTATAGGATCATTATGACTTAATATATTTTGGCTATTTAAGTTCAATGATTGTTCTTGTTTTAAGGCAATTGTTAAATCGTCAATTTGTCGATTCTTTTGTCGAATTTCTGATTCTAAGTGTGCGATATATTTATCAATATAACTGTCATGACGTGTCTTCATAGGTTCTTTTTTGTTTGTCGATTCTTTTGTCGATTTTTCGTCAAAGCTTGACGATTTGTTTGTCGATTCTTTTGTCGATTTTTTATTTAAAATCGACTCTAAATAAGCTATTACACTATCATCTATTAATGATTTATTGCCTGTTTTTTTAACTTTTAAATTTGATGGTAAATTTTTTAAGTGATAGTGAATTGTTTGTTTAGAAACATTTAAACTTTCAGAAACTTCTTTTACCGTTTTCATCAAATAACACGTCCTACTTTATTTGTTCGTCTTATAGTTTTCATTTATATTCATTTTCTCTAAAAACGCTTCTTTTTGTTGTTCTGTAAATTCAGTTGTTTTGGGTTTGATAGGTTCATACTTTTTATTTTCTAACCATTCTGGCGTCATCTCACGATTTATATTTTGTTTCTTCTTACCTACATTCGCCATTTCAGGTTGTCGCTTTGAATGAATGCGTTTCTCAGGTTCAAAAGTGAACTCTAACCACTCAATTTTACGGCTTTTCTTAGCTTTGATTTTATTAATAGTCAGATCTTTAAATATAAAACCGAGTTCTTTGATTATAGGCGATAATACGTATTGGTTTATATTTGTCATGCGATAGGAATTAGGGACATCCAAACGCTCTCTAAAATCTTCAATGCTTATTTTTAAATAACCTGTATGTTTGTATTGCTTTAGTAATCTGAACATATTTTTAGCATATGTTGATTTTAAATGAGTCATTTCTTGTAATTCAAACTTTGTAAAATCTGACGTAATTTCGTTTAATATATGCTTCAAATCTGGGGAAGTAGCGATTTCTAAATATTTCTCAGCTAAATCAATTTCATATCTATGAAAAAGCACAAATTTTTTAATTTTTGTTTCTGTACGAATTGTATATCTTATTTCTAGCATTTTATCGTATACTCTCTGTAAATCATCAACAAAACGATTTATATTTCTAGTTTCTGGACTATAATTACTTAATTCTTTTAATTCATCAAAAGATAAAGTTAAAGTGTTTGTATCTTGTTCTTTTAATTTATTACACATAGCAAAAAATAAATTAATTTCTACACTCGTGAATTTTCTTAAAGGGATTAGATTCATTTCATTTCTATACACAACAGTCTCTCCAGACATGTTATAATCACTCCTACGTATTATGTATTTTAGGACTAAAGGAATTGTCTGCGAAAACCCTTCCTTTAGTCCTATTTTTTTATGCTTTAAAACGTTGTAATAATAGTAACATTAAATTAAAGGCATGTTAAATAAAAGTATATGCCACGAATGTGGCAAAAGTATGCCTTTAATGTGGCAAAAGTATGCCTTTAATGTGGCAAAAGTATGCCTTTAATGTGGCAAAAGTATGCCTTTAGGGTCCCAAACCCCTTCTCGTCGTAAGCTTCAACAAGCCCCTAAAAAGGGTTTATAAAGTTCTTAAAAAGATTATATAAAGTTCAAGGCAAAAACACACCAAGTTCTAAAAACAATTCAAAACACCTTAAGAATGTATAAATTCAATCAGAATTTATTTTGATTTTAAAAACCTAGACCATTCCTTTTTTGAAAAAAAGGAAAATCAAAAAACTTCTTGAACTCGCCGTTCAAACTGCGCGGATTTGGATGTTATCCAATTCCACTGCGTTTAGTGTGTCGAGTAAGTGCAAGTGTATCAACTTCTTATACTCATATCGCTATGCTCATTCCGTTACCGTTGACACACAACAAAAATAAGAGCCTAGAACAATGTTCTAAACTCATAACCTAACTTATTATTAATAATCTTTAGATAATTTATATTGCTTGTATGCTAAATAAACAATAAACACTTGAACAATTACCTGAGCTAAATTCAATCCAAGCCCAAGACGTTTTTTTAATTTCTCACGATTCGCCATTTTCCCACTCCTTAATTATATATTACATATACCCTTATTTTGCATTTTAAGGTACTTTTTAGGACTTTTAACATTATTTACAATAATTAATACCTCAACGATATTTCAATCCATCAAAAGACTTTAAAATAGCCCATATAATAAAACCAAAAATCGCATAAGGTACTAAATACACAATAAACATTAAATATCTCCAAGCAGTATCATAGGTTTTAATCACATAAGTAATCCCATCATAAAGATTAGAAGCTCCAACAAATTCTCCAATGGGCCCTGTTATTACTGTTACTAACGCAATGATTGCTATTACGAAGAATAGCGATAAAACTCCTTTTGTCATAACCTCTAAAGATTTATTTAAATTCTCAACGATAGTCTCATTTTTATTTAACCGATCAGCAATCATTTTCTTGTATTCTATTGTTTCTTTTTTCGCTTGGTCATTATGTTTTTTATAATGCTCAAATAAATCACTTGCTTGTTTATCTATATCTTTGAATTTTTCATCAAAGGCTTGCTTAAAGTCTTGTTCTTGGTTATCTGTATCTATTTTTCTTAAATAGCTTCTAGCCATATTCATAAAGGTATCTTTTGTAGCGTGCGTCGATTCATCAAAGTTCGAGGTCGAATCCTCTAGACTTTTTAGAAGCTCGTTGTGCCTGTTCTCTCTCTCTTTCTCGTTCTTCTTTATCTCGGATAGATTTCTCATGAGCAAGTCTTGCTGCTTCAGAACTTCTTCTATCGTGTTCAAGTTTTCTGGTGTTGTCTGCGAAGTTGTCCCATTCTGATTGAGTTGCTTTTCTATCTGGTCCAGTTTCTCTAGTATTTTCTTGTTCTCTGGATTTAATTCGTCCATCATACCCATGTTCTAAGCCCCCTTTATCGTATTTCTCGCCAAGCTTACTCCCCCGTACTTTTTTATCTTCTTCAAGATGTTTGTAAGTAATCGTTTTGTCAGTTATACGTTCGATTTTTATGCCGTTCTGTAGCAAATCAGCGCCTAACTGTTCATAATTGATCGCTTGTGTTTCATCTATGACCATACGAATTTGTTCTTTCCAAGGTATCGGTTTATTCCCTTTTTGAGCTTCTTTTCCGATTTCATATTCAGCTTGTGTATAGCGTGTTTCTCTTTGTTTTTCGGGAACTGATAAACCATGTGTATGACAGAGCGTGTCATTGGCTTGTTTAACAAACTCACGTTGTTTTTTATTACTTTGATATTTTTTGCCTGTATCAAGGTCAATTGAATTAATTACAATATGGTTGTGGTAATGATTTTTATCTGTATGGGTATAAACGGCGACTTGATGATTGGGTGCGATTTTTTCGGCTAATTCTAAACCAATTTGATTACATTGTTCTGGTGTTACTTCGCCAGGCTTGAAAGATTGAATCACTGTATGTGCTTGAATCCCATCTTCTTTGCCATATAAAGCGCGTGTGGCTTTGAAAGCTGATTTGGCGTAATCTACATCACAATTCAAACCACTTTTTTCTTCTGCGCGTTTCTCTGCGTAATTGATTGCCCTGCTTGCCGATTTTGTATTTCCTAATTTAGTTGTTGCCATTTTCATCACTACTTGTTGGTTTAGGTGTAATGATATCTCTTAAAACTCCAACAACAATTAAAATACCAATAAAAATAAGTGACCATTTTGCATTTCCGTAATCTGTGAATAATACAAAAGCACCATATCCTAAAACCAAAACAACTAAAATAATGTTAAATATAATTCTTAATTTATCTTTTGCCATATCTCATCCAACCTTTCACGTACTGCATTGATATTATATTCCAAGCCTTCATAATTCGGTGCATCATGTTGATGTTGATTACAATATTTAGCAATCTGATTCACATTCGCACCCAACTTACTTAAATCTTTGGCCATCGATTGTCGCGTCTCTTTATCAAATTTGGGCGCTACCAATCGACTCCCATGTGCCTTTTTCTTAACAAAATTCGGCACACTCATATTCAAAGTTTCGGCAGATGACCTTAACTTTTCATATTCGGATTCGCTCACTCTGAAACTAATTTGTTTTGGCTCTTTGCGGTTGGGTTTTCGGTTTTCCCCAACAGACAAATCGCTA
Organism: Staphylococcus casei; assembly: GCF_030294405.1. Classification (NCBI taxonomy): domain Bacteria; kingdom Bacillati; phylum Bacillota; class Bacilli; order Caryophanales; family Staphylococcaceae; genus Staphylococcus; species Staphylococcus casei. The sequence goes on along the minus strand of NZ_CP125725.1, from coordinate 3,974 downwards.
GCCAAATTATTATCATGTTCACTCATTCAATCCCACCACGTTTCTTCGAAATATATGACTTTCTATATTTGTAGATTATAGGATAATCAACAAAATTTCAAGTCATAATGTGGTTTGGCAAGCGTCGTATATCCTAGCCACTTCGTGACTAGATATACTGCTTGTTGGGATTATATCCCAAGCCCTTTATGTTTTTGCATACGCAAAAAATGAGTAGCTATTACTAGCCACTCATGTAATTCAAAACCAAAGTCAAAATCAAAACAGACCCAGTGCAGCAACCAATAATGTGGTTGCTATACGTTCATAAATTTTATGATTACTTACGTGTATAAAATTTATGAACTTCCAATATCTAAATTTACGCTGCCAAAAATCAATCTGCTTTTACTTTGTCATACTCGCTGTAAACTTTTTCTTGAAGTATATCTCAAAGATTTACCTTGTTGAGAAATATAATAAATGTGAGTATGCTAATAAGTATGGCTACATATAGTATATATACTATAACAATTATAATTTTAGGAGGTTTTGTATTTGGAAAATGGGTTGTTGAAACACATGGAAGAAATATTTAAATCATTTAGTAAATATTGGCATAACGACTCTTTAATTAGAGATAAAATCATAAACGACTTAAGAAATGATGATGTGGAACTACTATCGTTTTTATTAAAAGATAATAAAGTTTCTGACCACTTTGTTAAGGATATTAAAGGATATAAATTATTTGATAAAGAATCCTTCATATCAATGTTACGTTATAAGAATTATTGGCAAGATAGTTATACAAAATATGCCAATAAAATAGGTTTAACAAGTGATGGTAAATATTTGAACTATAATTCAGATGTTGTATTAGATTTTCCTTTCAAAGACTGTGTACTTGAAGGTGGCATGACAAAAGAAGATAGCATACTTAAAAATGATGAAAAATTTTATAATAATATTATAGCAAAAGAAGAAATTGATACGCTTTTTTCTCCTAAAACTTTTACAAATGTTGTGAAGTATGATGAAAATGGTGAGCATAAAGTTATTGAAATTAAAGATAATGATAATTTAATGGTTAAAGGCAATAACTTAATTGCCTTACATAGCTTGAAGAAAAGATATGCTGGTAAAGTAAAATTAATTTATATTGATCCTCCCTTTAATACCGGGGGAGATGGATTCAAGTACAATGATAGGTTTAATCAAAGTACTTGGCTCACTTTCATGAAAAATCGATTAGAAATTGCTAAAGAAATGCTAACTAATGATGGAAATATAATTATCCATTTAGATTGGAATGAATCTCATTATTTAAAAGTTGTTGCTGATTCCATATTCGGTAAAGAAAACTTTTTGAATGAAATCATTTGGTCATACGACAAGTGGACTGCTTCAAGTAAGAATTTACAAAAAAATCATGATGTGCTACTTGTTTATTCATTAAATAAAGGGAATCACCAATTTAATATCATAAAAGAACTAACAGACAACCTTAAAGAAAAATATAAAAAAGGATATTTATTTGGAGGCGGGGGCGGAAGCCAAGGATTAGTCGTTTATGATGAAAATAATAAAAAAGCGAAAGAATTAATAGCCTCAGGTAAGTATGATGTTGTATATGCCAAAGCTGAAGGTAAACCTTTAAGTGACGTTTGGAATATACCTTTCATTAATCCAGTTTCTAAAGAGCGAACAGGATTTAATTCTCAGAAACCAGAAAAATTAATGATGAGGATTTTATCAATTTTTACAAACGAACAAGATTTAATTCTTGACTACCACTCTGGTTCTTCCACAACTCAAGCAGTTGCTCATAAAATGAACCGACAATATATAGGAATTGAACAAATGAATTATATTAATACGGTTTCCGTACCAAGGTTACAAAAAGTTATAGAAGGTGAACAAGGTGGTATTTCAAAAGATATAGAATGGCAAGGTGGCGGTTCATTTGTATATGCTGAACTAGCAAAAGAAAATCAAGAAATTATTGATGAAATTATTAATATAGGTACTAAAGATAGTCTTAATAGACAAATAGAAGCATTATTACAAAAGGGCGTTCTAAATTATGAAATTGATTTTAATGTATTTACTACGTCTAAAAAAGATTTTGAGAAATTAACTCTAGAGGATCAAAAAGAAGTATTAATTAAAAGTTTAGATAATAACCAATTATACGTTAACTACTTTGATATAGAAGATACTCATTATAATTTTAGTGAAGAAGATAAAAAATTTAATGAGAGTTTTTATAAGGAGGTATAACGATGGATGATATTCTACATGACAAATTAAAGGTTGTTTTTAATTTAGAAAATCAATACCCTGATATTCCTTCTTATATTACTGATAATTTAAAACATTCTTTAAGACCTTATCAAGAAGAAGCATTACAACATTTATTATATCTTAATAGAAACGGAAATGATTTAATTAGAAATAAACTTATGTTTAATATGGCCACTGGCGCTGGTAAGACTTTAGTTATGGCAGCTACAATGCTATATTATTACAAGCAATTTGGTTATCAAAACTTCTTATTCTTTGTGCATAGTAATGCTATCGTTAATAAAACTAAAGAAAACTTTGGTAATATTAAATCTAATAAGTATCTATTTAATCCTGAAGGTATAGTTATTGATGGAAAAAAAATAAACATTCAAATTGTAGACAATTATCCCACTTTACCAGATAAAAATACGATTTATTTAAAATTAACAACTATTAATACACTTCATGATAAACTTACTTATCCTCAAGAGAATGAGATAACATATGAAGACTTAAAACAAATTCCCTTAGTATTACTTGCTGATGAAGCCCATCACTTTAATGTTAATACTAAGAAAAAAGGAAAAGATAGTAAGAATAAAAAAGAAATAGAAGAACGAAACTGGGAGCTTACTATTGACCGTATAATGAGTTTAAACCCTAAAAATAAATTATTAGAGTATACGGCCACGCTACAACTTGAAGACGCTATCTATGAAAAATATAAAGATAGAATTATTTATCGTTATGATTTAAAAGAATTTATGAATCAAGGCTATTCTAAAAATGTAACTGTGCTTCACACTAGTGAAGAAAATAGCACTAAAATTCTTAATGCATTAATTATGAGTCAGTACAAAAAAGATATAGCTAAAGAAAACAGTGTAAATCTTAAACCTGTAATCATGTTTCAATCTACCACTATATCTAGTTCAAACGAAACACATCAATTAATGAGAGATGTTGTTGATGAGCTAACAATTGATAAATTAAAAAATACAATTGAACATGGATATCAAATTTATAATGATTCACAAAGCTTATGGAAAAAGTATTTAAATACTATAGGGAAAATGAAAAAAAATTATTAAGTGATTTAAAATGGGAATTCCCTGAAGAAGCAACAGTCAATGTCAACAATGAAAAGGAACAAGAAAAGAAAGCTAGGCTGTTAAACAGTCTTGAGGATATGGATAACCCAATAAGAGCTATATTTGCTGTATTTAAACTTAATGAAGGTTGGGACGTTTTAAATCTATATGACATTGTAAAGCTTGATGAAAATAAAAAAGTAAATATTGCGGCGACTAACTCAGAAGCTCAGTTAATTGGTCGTGGCGCACGTTATTACCCTTTTGTTTACAAAGAAAAGAAATCGTATAAAAGACGTTTTGATGTTGACGTAAATGATCTACAAGCCATTGAAACATTACATTATCATACAATACGTAATTCAAGTTACATTGATAACCTTCAAAAGTCACTTACTGAGTATAAAATTGAGACACAATCAGATAAGAAAGAAGTACATAAAGCATCTCTCAAACCGAGTTTCAAGCGTTCTAATATTTATAAATATGGGAAGATATTTATAAATAAAACTATACCTACTACATCAGAAGATTATAATTCATTAGAGGATTACCAAGGTGAAAGATACTTTAACAAAACTATGTATTCTAGTAAGGAATCTTATCTACTAAATG
>NZ_CP125724.1:0-4126 GCF_030294405.1 Staphylococcus casei | reverse complement strand
GTATGGAAGGAGTTCCATACTGATTATAACAAAAGAACACGCATTTATGCCGAGAAAATCTATTTGTCGATGAGAGCCCTTAATTAGACTTAAAGCGCCAGCGGGAGAATAGCGTCAGCTATTAAATCGACCGATGGACAGCTTTAGGATTATTAAGGAGCGCAGAATCGTCGGCAAATAGAGGAATTGGAATAAAATTAAGTATAATTAATTAAAAATGATAGGAATGATTTTTTTGAAGTATAAAATTATAAATAATATTAATCGTACTGCTAAATATGCTAATAATAATGAGAATAGAAAATTTTTAAAGTGTAATAGTTTTGAAAATGTTAGATTTTTTAATTCAAATATGACTTATTTTCATTTTAAAAATATCACTCTTAAAAATGTTGATTTTTTAGGTTGTAATTTAAAGCATAGTATTTTGAAGAATGGGCAATTTATTAATTGTATTTTTTATAACGTTAATCTTTCAAATTCTAATTTTAAAAATTCTAATTTTAAAAATTGTTATTTTATAAACTGTAATTTGGATGATGTGAAAAAAATTAATTTTAGTTGTATTAATGTTATTAATAGTGATTTTTCTACTTTACATATATCTAAAATGTTAGAAAGTACAGCATTAAATTTAAATAGAGTACCTGCTTTTAAAAAGGCGTATGTATTTACAACGAAACGGTCTAAAGGTTTAAAGTTAAATATGGGTATGTTTTTTGTTTTAAGAAATGATTTTAGTGATTATGAATTATCTAGAGTGCTTTCAGTTATAAATAATAAATCTAATTCTCGTATTAAAAACTTCATTACCTATGGTCAATTTTATGAATTTGGAAAAAAATATTTAAAAAAATGATATGATAAGGATGATCCCCCCGGAAAAGCGATAACCTGACTATGGGTCACGTTGAAATTGCTAGTTTTTGGGAAGGAGTTTTGCTTATGATTAAGGAGTTTCAATATAATATTGATTGTATTTCTTATGTAATTACATTGATTTTAATGTTAGTTAAATTTTTATCATTGTTAGGCGTACTCCCTACTCGATTGCTCGAGGGGATAACGAAAAAAGGTGTCGGGATATCCCGACGCCTTTTTTCGTTATCCCAATTGATTTTATTTTAGATTGATTTATTTCTGATTAATTAAAGATGTAATATATTATTGAATTATACTTAAGAATTTAAGGGAAAAATGTTACGATTTTTGTATAGGAGGTTTCATATTATGAAAAAAGGTAAAAGAGTTGTTTTTGTTTCTGGATATTCTAGAGGTAAAAAAAGAGTAAAATCTCATAAAAGAACTAAACCAGATGGTATTAAGTGTAACAATCATTCTTATAGGGGTAGTTGTTAATTATTTTTATTTAAATAAATCTTTAATATTTTATACATATTTTTAATTAATCAGAAATAAATCAATGAAATAATTGTAATTAAGATTTAAGCTCTAATTTGTTTTAGGGCTTATTTTTATTTTTTGGATTTGAATTTGAACTTATCTATTTAAACGACATTGGGGGCGACTACGACCCCCCAATGTCGTTCATTGTTCACAAAAATAAAAGTGGACTCAGACCATATATATCAAAGGATTTAGAGTTTTTTTGATATATAAAAAAACTCAGTTTGTACAGACTTCTCTAGACATATACAGATAAATGGAATAAAATGAGCTTATCTTAGTTAGAAATGAGGGAGTAAAAATGGCTCGTACAAAAGTAGGTATTACATTAACTGAAGATACTTTAAAAAGACTTGATGAAATTGCAGAACAAATGGGTTTAACTAAGTCACAAGCTATTTCTATGTTGGTTAACAAGGAATATTTAAGTAAATATCAAGATGAAAATAAGGTATTTAAGGCATAAAAAAAGCCACCATTTGGCAGATGGTAGCTAGGAATTAAGACAAATAATCTTTGTATACGGAGGTAATTATATCATGGCAAATAAGGACTCACAAGCTAAAGCAAGAACTAGGAATTGGACATTTGTAATATACCCGGAAAGTGTTTTACCTAATTGGAGAGATATTTTGGATGATGAACATATACAATGGGTTGAATCTCCTTTACATGATAAAGACACTAATGCAGACGGTGAAATCAAAAAAGCTCATATACACGTTTTAGTGATGTATGATGGCGTTAAAAGTTATAATCAAATATTAGAAATAACAGAAAAAATAAATGCGACTATTCCACAAAAATGTGGCTCTGCTAAAGGGTTAGTCAGATATATGGTACATATGGATAATCCAGAGAAATATCAATATTTAAAGACAGATATTATTGGTCATGGTGGAGTAGACATAATGGATATGTTGAAACCCACTTCTGGAAGTAGATATGAAATGTTTAAAGAGATGACAGAATTTATACTCGAAAATGATATACGTGAATATGAAACACTCTGGATATATGCAATGCAAAATAGATTTGATGATTGGTTTCCATTGCTTTCAGATAACGGAACATTTGCTATAAATAATTTTATAAAATCTAGACGACATAGAATAGATAAAGAGAAATAGCTTTTGAATTTAATGAATTAAATTTTATACACGTAAGTAATCAAAAAATTATTAACATTAGCAACCACTATTTTTGGTTGCTAGGGTTTAGGTATTGAACTTATGGACTGACTTGTTTAGTCCATTTTTTGTGTTCACACAAAAACATATTTAAGCCTCGCAGAGCATACGGTTTAACGACTTATTGAAAATAAGTCTAGTGTGTTATACTTTTATTTAAAAAGATAACACACTAGATGTGCTGAGGAGTGATTTTGTTTATGTCTTATTCTATTATTCGGGTTGCTAAAGTGAAATCAAATACTAATACAACAGGATTACAAAAACATATTCAAAGAGAAAATAAGAACTATGAAAACATTGATATAGATTTAGAACAATCACATTTAAATTATGATTTAGTTAACGATAATCCAATTGATTACAATGCGACAATCGATAAAAAAATTGAAGAAAATTATACAGGTAAAAGAAAAATTAGAACAGACGCAGTTAAACATGTAGATGGTTTGATTACATCAGATAGTGAATTTTTTAACAATCAATCACCAGAAGATACAAAACAGTTTTTTGAGCATGCGAAAATATTTTTAGAACAGGAATATGGAAAAGATAATTTATTATACGCAACAGTTCACTTGGATGAGAAAACGCCACATATGCATTATGGAGTGGTTCCAATAACTACTGATGGACGTTTAAGTGCTAAAGAAGTTGTTGGTAATAAAAAGGCTTTAACAGGATTTCAAGATAGGTTTAATGAATACCTTAATAAGTCTGGATATGATTTGGAACGTGGACTGCCTAAGACGTTAACAAAAGATAAATATGAACAAGTAAGCCAGTATAAACAAAAAACAGAATATCATAAAGAAGAATATAAGCATGAGAGCCAAAAATTAGACTATATAAAGCAAGAAAACGATAAATTGAACCTAGAGTACCAAAATGCATTAAAAACACTTAAAAAGCCTTTAAATGTTCCTTATGATTTTGAAATGGAAAAAGTAGGTGGTTTGTTTAATAAAGAAGTGCATGAAACAGGAAATGTAGTGATAAGCCAAGATGACTTTGAAAGTTTTAAAACTCAGATAAAGGCTGCACAATCTATTTCAGAAGATTATCAATTTGTTAAAAGTGGTCAAGCATTGAAAGATGCTGAACAAAAATATAGAGATTTAGATGATGAATTGACCGAATCTAAAGTAGAAAATGAAGATTTAGTTGATGAGTTTAATAATTTAGCACAGCGTTATAACCAATTGTTAGATGAAAATCAGAAGAAAGATAAAGAATTGAGTGATTCATTCAAATTATTTCAGAATGTATTTAAAATAATTAAAAATGTTGTGAAAGAAGATTTTTATCATAAATTGATAGATCATATTGATAATCGATTAGAGAGTCCGAAAATGAGAGAAGTTATGACAGTAGATAATAATGATGATGTATTCTTTAAGCAAAAACATAAAGTACAAGAGCCAGAAATAATTTTTGAAAACGATAGAGACGATGGTTTTACGTTATAAAAAGCATAAACTATTGGGAAGTTGATATAATTCAACATAGCTTATGCTTTATTAATACCT
>NZ_CP125723.1:0-3903 GCF_030294405.1 Staphylococcus casei | reverse complement strand
ACTTATCATAAATCTCTCTATCAATTCTTATAGTTACACTTCTCATATCCTTTTTGTTCGATTCTTTAGCCATTTTTCATCCCTACTCTCTTTTTTTGTAATGCTTTGTAATGCTTGGTAATGCTTGGTAATGCTTGGTACTGCTATTATATATTACAAAGGACTAAAAAAACAACAAAAAAAGAAAAATGGCGGAAAAATCGCCAACGAACGTTGGTCCCCATTGGTAGCTTGTAACCCTTGTCGCTCTAAGCCTAAATCCCACTTTTTTATAAATTTGGAACTCAGCACAGTATAGGGGGGGCGTAGTCTCCCCCATTATCCTATTAAATTTGTAAAATCTAATTCAAAACCTAAACCAAAAAACCATAAAAAAGAGCCTAACCCAAAAATAAGATCAGACTCTTAATTGCTTTATTCCAATTCCTCTATTTGCCGACGATTCTGCGCTCCTTAATAATCCTAAAGCTGTCCATCGGTCGATTTAATAGCTGACGCTATCCTCCCGCTGGCGCTTTAAGTCTAATTAAGGGCTCTCATCGACAAATAGATTTTCTCGGCATAAATGCGTGTTCTACTTTTTATAAATCCAAGTCAAAACCTTTATCCCTTTGCTTTGACTCACTTATTTGTTTTTCAAATCTCTTTTGATTAATTTGTCGTTCATGTTCAACATCTTTACTTTCAAACATTTGTTTATCATTTTCATCTACACTTGCTAACATTCTAAAAGACTTTCTATACTCTGGTTTAATAGTATTATCAACCGCAGTAAGTCCTTTTTGATAAGCTTTTTCTCCAACTGTATTTTTAATGAATTTACAACCATGATTAACAATTTTTTTAGTTAAAATATGTTGATATTCTTCTTGTTCTTTTTCTTCAACGACTTGATTTTTAGATTTAGATAATTTATTATAATTCTTCTTAATTACTCTGTTTTCTTTTTCCAATGACTCAATTTTCGACTTATCTTCTTGTCGTTCTTCTCCAGACTTCACTCGTTTATATTCAGGTTCCAGACGTTTAGATAAAGCTGCTTGTTTTTTAAGAGTTTTATAATCATCTTCTGGAAGTATGACTTTACCAGTAGCCTCTTTTTCCTTTGCAAACAAACTAGGCTTTTTATATTCATGCTCATATTGATCATTCACAGGCTCATTTAAGATATTCATTAAACTTTGATATTCTTCTTCTTGTTTTTCTTTATCGTCTCTTATTTGATCTCTGAGTAGCTTGTACTCATCTTTCTCTGCTTTAATTTTATCAATATCTACTTGTATACTTGAAATTGTTTTTGTTAAATTCACTTTTTCTTGTTTCTTATCTTCTAAAATTTCAGATTCATTTATATTTTTTTCGTTCAAATCTTTAGCTACTTGTTTTAACTTAGGTATTTTTAGATGTCTCAAATCTTCCATTTCACGCTGTATTTGTTTATATTTTTCATTTTCAATTTCTATTTTTTCATCAAGTTTTTTATTATATTCTTCTTTTCTCTTTAACCTATCATTAACAAATTCAGTAATATGATAAGCTTGATTTCTTGAGCTTTCATGATACTTTGTTTCACTTTTATATTGTTCAACTTCTTGGTGCTTACGTTCTGTTTTATGTTTTGACTCTCCACGTTCCAAGTTATAGCCTTTATCATTCATATACTGATTAAATCTATCTTGAAATTCGGTTAATGCTTTTTTATTACCTACAACGTCTTTAGCACTTAAACGTCCATCAGTGGTTATTGGTACAACACCATAATGCATATGCGGTGTTTTCTCGTCCATATGAACTGCTGCATACAGCAAATTATCTTTACCATATTCATCTTCTAAAAATTGCTTTGAATCCTCAAAAAACTCTTTTATTTTCTTTTCAGATTTAAGTTGAAAAAACTCTTTATCTGATGTGATTATTCCATCAATGTGTTTAACTGCATCACTTCGTATTTTTCTTTTTCCTGTATAATTTTCTTCAATTTTTTTATCAATTTTTAAATTGTAATTAATTGGATTGTCATTAACTAAATCATAGTTCAAATGTGATTGTTCTAAATCTACATCTAAATTTTCATAGTTTTTATTTTCTCTTTGTACATGTTTTTGTATCCCTGTTGTATTTGTTTTTGATTTAACTTTAGCAACTCGAATTATGGAGTATGACATATTAAGTTCCTCCTAATCATTATCTTTTATGTGTACTTTAATCATATAAGTATAACACACTAGACTTATTTTATAAGTCGTTAGTTCGTGTGCTCTGCGAGGCTCAAACATGTTTTTGTGTGAACACAAAAAATAGACGTGTAAATCACACACGTCTATAAATTCAAAATCAAATTCAAAACCAAAATCAAACCCCCAGCAACCAAAAATGGTGGTTGCTAATGTTCATAAATTTTATGATCACTTACGTGAATAAAATTTAATTCACTAAATTCAAAATCAATCAGGATATTCTGTATATACTTTCAACCCATAAACATCATACAAAAAATCATTAGTATAAACATTTATATCTTGAGCTAACATTTTAATATCAAACTCATTATTTTGAATATCTTTTTCTAATCCATTTAATTTAGATGAATATATTTCTATCTTCTCAATAAATCTTGATAATTGTTCTTTTGTTTGTTCTTCCATAAAATAGTCCCTCCTAACCAAAAATCTAAATGTTTTTGTAGTTGCTCTTCATTATTTTCAAGAGTAGATTTCATTAATTCTGTTAAATCTATTGGAGATATGTTTTTAATCATTTCTTTATATTTAGCTTTAGTTTTACGATTTAAATGTCCCCACTTACCTTCTTCGTTTAATAACAAGTAAACCATCGCTTGTTCTTTAATATTATCTAAAGTAGCCCAAGCAGGTTTTAAAATATGCAAATCATCAAAACATTCATTCCATAAATCAATCATATCACGCTTAAGCTCAATTTCTACACGCCATAAATGCTCTGAATTCACTTCTACATCTGCGTTATCTTTACGTTCTTTTTTTCTTGTTGTATATTCTAATAAATCTATCACTACTTTTAACACCAAAATATTTTGTTTCTGGCATACCATTTGTTCCATAAAAAACAGTCTTTTTTAAAGCTCTATCAGACACTGCATAATATTCACTTAAATCATCTTCAAAATCAAAAGCTAAATCTAATCTTGTAAACCCGTCATCTTCCATGTAGTCAGTAATATTTCTCTTTAACCAAAGCATTTCATCATGTGTTAGATTATTTGGATTAAATTCAACACGCATATTCACGACAAGCATCTGCTTTAGCTTTATCGTATTCGATATAAGCTTTTCTTGAACAGCCTTAGCTTTAAAATTAGTTTGGAGTATATCCCAACGCCTTACTTGTGGTTCAGGGCTCATAAATTTAGAGAGTTTTTGAGCATTATCTTTATTAAGATTTCCAACGATTGTCATGCGGTCAAAACTTAATTTTGGGTTAGGTGTGTCCATTTCGTACCCGTCTAACCGGCTATTAGAGTATCCGGTTTTAGAAAAAATTTGAGTTGTCCTTGACCAAACTGTGTTTTGCCTTAATTTCTTCTGCTTTTTTACTCACAAAAAAATCGACTCCTTATTTTGTTTAAGAAGTCGCTCACCCGAATATATATCTTGAAGAATAAAACAATATCGTTTAATATCTAGATATACAAAATATAAAAAACAACTTAATGTTTTTCTTTGGGTAAGTCGCATTCACAAACTTTTGGACGGGGAGTGAGCGACTTCTTTTTTTATTTGTGTATTAATATAACACTAACATAAGGCTTGGTCTATTCAGACTAAGCCTTTTTTTATTTTTTTCATAATCATCTATCGTTTTTTTCATATGTTGACGGGTAAAAAAAGTTACTATCTTGGAATCCAGAATGCAAAGCTTGCTTAT
>NZ_CP125722.1:0-4632 GCF_030294405.1 Staphylococcus casei | reverse complement strand
AATAAATCTATTTCTGTACTTGTAAACTTTCTTAAAGGTACTAAATTCAATGCATTTTGGTACACAACAGTCTCTCCAGTCATGTTATAATCAACTCCGATATTTGTATTTATATGTATTAAAGGGATAATTTTCTGAGGACTATCCCCTTTAATACATATTTTTTTGTCTTCTTATACTTTAACACAGGGATGTTAAGTATTAAAGGAATATAAAAAAAAAGATTATCCCCTTCATGTGATAAAACTCTTCCCTTCATGTGATAAAACTCTTCCCTTCATGTGATAAAACTCTTCCCTTCATGTGATAAAACTCTTCCCTTGGGGTCTGAAATCCATTGTCGCAGTAGGGCTCAAATGGTGCCTAAAAAGGGTTTAAAAAGTTCTTAAAAAGATTATATAAAGTTCAGGGCAAAAATACCCAAGTTCAAAAACCTAATTCAAAACACTTTAAGAATGTATAAATTCTGATCGAATTTATTTTGATTTTAAAAACCTAATCCATTACTTTTTTGAAAAAAAGTAAAATCAAAAAACTTCTTGAACTCGCCGTTCAAACTGCGCGGATTTGGATGTTATCCAATTCCACTTGTTGAGTGTGGCGAGTATGAGTAACTGTATCAACTCCTTATACTCATTCACTCCGTTCATTCCGTTACCGTTGACACATACAAAAATAAGAGCCTAGAACAATGTTCTAAACCCTTTAATAATAAAATACATTTTATTTAGTAAACTTAAAAAACCCTATATACCTTTATTTTGCATTTTAAGGGGGTATTTAGAGCTTTTAGGTTTTTGGCTTACAATTCCTAGAATTTATTATCCAAAGCGTTTATAAACTTCGTACATGCCCACAGAATGAGAAATAGTATCGCAAATGGAATGAGATAGAATAAATAAGCTAAATATCTCCAAATAGATTCGCCTTGAACAATTTGGTCATGAATCGACTCTGCATAACTATTAAGCATTAATATATCGCCTATCGGTCCAGTTACTAGCGATACTAAAGAAACAATCAAAACAACAAAAAACAAAGAAAATATACCTTGATTCATTTTACTTAACGTTTTGTTGTATTTACCTACCAGCTTATCGTTATCTTGAAATTTACCTTCAAGTGTTTTTTTATATTCTTGTATTTCTGTTCTTGTCTGCTTATTACTTTCGATTACCCCATTCATAAGTGTTTTTGTATTGTTATCTATCTTTTTAAACTTATTGTCTAGGGCTTTTTGAAAGTCTTGTTCTTGATTATCGGTATTTATTTTATTTAAATATGCGTTAGCTACTGATTTATATCTCACATGCAAGTCATCGCTTGCTTGATTAAAGGTGGAGGTCGATGCCTCTATCTTTTTTATTAACTGATTGTGTTGTTCGACTCTCTTGTTCTCTTTGTCTTCTAAGTCTTTCATTCTCTGCATTAATGCGCTCATTTTCTCTTCGTTCTCGCTCGGATCTAAGTCGTCGTTCGTTTTCTTCTCTAAATTCGTCCCAATCTCCTTTTGTTGCTTTAAAATTTGGTCTAATTTCTTGTTCAGACTGTCGATTTCGTCTTTGTTTCTCAAGTCTAAAGCCATCGTCCAACTCCTCCTTGTCATAGTCATTACCAAGTTTACTGCCACGTACTTTTTTATCTTCTTCAATGTGTCTGTAAGTTATGGTTTTATCCGTCACACGTGCGATTTCAACACCCTTTGGCTTAAGCAATTCGTTGAATTCGTTAAAGTCTGTTGCTTGTTCTTTTGTATCTTCAATCGCAATTCTAATTTGATTTTTCCATGATGCTTTTACATCTTCTGCTTTATCCATAATGTTTTGTTCTGCCTGTGTGTAGCGTATTTGCGCCTGAACGTTAGGAATCGACAGATTGTGTGTTTTACAGACCTCATCGTTTGCCTGTCTGATGTCTTTTAATGCTTGTTTGTTGTTATAAAACTTTTTCCCTGTATCAAGGTCAATTGAATTAATTACAATATGGTTGTGTACATGTTCTGTATCTTCATGGGTATAAATCGCAACTTGATGATTCGGTGCAATCTTCTCGGCTAATTCTAAACCAAGTTGATTACACTGTTCTGGCGTCACTTCGCCCGGTTTAAACGACTGAATAACTACATGACCTTGATTACCCCCTGTTTTGTCGTAAAGCTCTCTCGTAGCTTTAAAAGCCGATTTAGCGTAATCCACATCGCAATTCAAACCACTTTTTTCTACTGCTCGCTTTTCTGCGTAATTAATCGCTCGACTTGTTGATTTTGAGCTGCTTATTTTAGCCGTTGCCATATATCATCAAGCCTTTCTTTAAATGATTTAATGTGTTTGTCCAAAGCATGATAGTTAGGTGATTCATCTTTATGTTGATTGCAGTATTTAGCTAATTGATTCACGTTCGCACCTAACTTCCCTAAATCTTTAGCAATCGATTGTCGCGTCTCTTTATCCAATTTGGGCGCTACCAATCGACTTCCCTGTGCCTTTTTCTTAACGAAAGAAGCCACACTCATATTCAAAGTTTCAGCTGATGCCTGTAACTTTGAATACTCGGATTCACTCACACGAAAGCTAATTTGTTTCGGCTCTTTGCGGTCGGGGTTTTGGTTTTTCCCGACAGCATTATCGCTCGACAAATGATCATTGTGTTCGTTCACAATCCCACCACCTTTACTACGTAAAATAATAAATAATTCTTAGTTAACATTATATCATAATATTAACTCCTCATCATTTATTTAGTGGTTTGGCAAGCACTGAAAAGTATAGCCACTTCGTGCCAATATTTTCTGCTTGTTGGGGGAAATCCCCCCAATCCCCCTTGTGATTTTTTCGATGAAAAAATAGCAAATACAAGTGAGTATTTGCTAAACCATTACGCTCAAAAATGTGAGCGTATCAAATGAGTAATCACTAAATAAACTTTTATAGTTTATTATTAGTAATTACTCAAAAATATATTCCACCTATGTTATAGTATTTACTAAGTAATAACTCAATAAAATAAGACTATTTTATATGAGTAATCATTTAGTAAAAGGTGGAATAAAAATGCCAAGTCAAGACCAAAAAAAAGCCAAAACAATAAATATCAATTTAACCGAAGAAGAGTATGAAAAAGTAAGAGCTTTAGCTCAAATCAGAGATTTAAATCCAACAGCTTATACACGTTTAGCAGCACTAGGTAATCGAATAAAACCAACCGTTATTGAAATGCCTAAAGAACAATTGACCATTGAAGATACTAACGAAGTTGAAACGTTGAAATCTGAAAATCAAGAATTAAAAGAGCAAAAAAAATACGATAATGAACGCATTGAAGTGTTAGATAAATTCATCAAGTATGTTAATGATAAGGGGTATATTGATTTTAAAGGCTATAAAGAGGATTTTGGTTTAATGCAAGCAATGGCAAATTATAGCGAGACTAAAAATGGGGAAAGATAATGATATGAAATTGTTTTTTCAATTCATTAAAAGAAACAAACCTGCAATATTACTTGCAGGAATGATTTTTCTATCTGCAAACATGTTTACTCTATATTTAATAAGTGATGAAGATATGATTATGAATGTTGTAGTTTCTATTATTTTTTTCACATTGATTGATTTAACGATAGATAAACAAAGAGAGGTAAAATTCACAAAAAAACTTACGAGTAATGAATAAAAACTTTTTAATTAGTTGGAATATAGCATATTTAACTAGATTGCAATTTGATACTTTGAACACTTGGAATCATTGGATATGGAACCTTAGTTTTTTTGTATCATTTTTAATATTAACTTTGGTATTTATAGAGAATGATAATAAAAAAAGCGAGTGACCACATAGGTGGATCACTCGCTTTTTTATTTTTCTTCCCAATCTTTTTTTAGTTGTTCTTTGAAAGCTTTTTGTTCTTCTTCACTAACATAATCACTTGCTGATTGAACATATGTTTTATCTTTATTTTTTAACCATTCGGGTGTCATCTCACGACTAGTATTATGCTTTGGTTTACCTACATTCGCCATATCAGGTTGTCGCTTGCTATGAATACGTTTCTCAGGTTCAAAAGTAAATTCTAACCATTCGATTTTACGTGACTTTTTAGCAGAAATTTTATTAATATTAAGGTCTTTAAATATAAAACCTAACTCTTTGATAATTGGAGTTAGTATTGTTTTATTGATATTACTCATTCTATAAGATTTAGGGATATCTAAACGTTCTCTAAAATCTTCCATTCCAATTTTAAAGTAACCTGTATGCTTATACTGTTTTAATATTCTAAACATGTTTTTAGAATAAGTTGATTTGAGCTGTGTCATTTCTTTAAGTTCAAATTTAGTAAAGTTACCAGTTAATTCATTCAAGATATGTTTTAAGTCTGGCGCTGTAGATATTTGTAATGTTTTTTCATTCAAGTCAATTTCATATTTATAAAATAAAACAAAACTTGTGATTTTATTTTCAGTACGAATTGTGTAATTAATATTCAACATTTTACTATAAACGTGTTGTAAATCAGCTACGAATTTATCCATATGCCTTATATCTGGGTTATAAGCGCTTAATTCTTTTAATTCATCAAACGTTAACGTTAATGTTTCGCAGTCTTTTTCTTTCAACTTATTACACATAGCGAAA
>NZ_CP125721.1:0-31460 GCF_030294405.1 Staphylococcus casei | reverse complement strand
CTTTACTTGATATATGAGAATATTTTCGCCTAATAAAATGAAAATTATCAACGCTTGCTATATATAGTAAATTTAGATAAAATAACTATATCAAAATGATATAGTGGGTGGCGAAATTGAATTCTAATAAATATATTATCTTAGGACTATTATCTCAAAGTTCAAAGAGTGGGTATGAAATTAAAAAAGTCATTGATGAAAATTTTAATTTCTACTGGAAAATTGGATATAATCAAATTTATCCTTATCTACAAGACTTAAAGTACAGTGGTTTAGTAAAAGTAAATAATAAAAAAAGTGATAAAGGACCTAATCAAAATATTTACATATTAACTGATAAAGGTTTAGAAATATTTCTAAATTGGCTCAATACTGAAATTAAAAAATGGCCAACTTTTAAGAATGAAGTTTTGGTTAAGCTAAATTTCGGTTCTATATTAGATAAAAATGAAAATATTAAATTAATTGAGGATTATAAAAAAGTTATCACCAAACGTTTAAATATAATAAAAACAATTCAACTCAATATACAAAAGTATTGGAAAAATCATGAGAATTTTATTTTCTGGGATATGATTATTGATTATGGCATTAATATTAGTTTAGCTGAACTTAATTGGTGTAAAAAATCTATTAAAAGAATTGAGGGATGTTTATGATTACATTGATAATATACATAATTGGTGGCGTTATTGGTTTATTAATTTATTTTATATTTGGAGGAAACTCATTGATATATTCTTTTGCACAGTTTTCAATTTTTCTTTCTTTTCTATATACTTTTATCGGAAGGTTACTACCAAATGTTAGATATAGTTTGGTTCAAATGGTTCCATCAAAACTTCCATTTCCAACTTTCATTGTGTATTCAACTGGATTACTAGAATTAGTGATTGCTATTGGAATACTATTTGAACAGACACAAAGTTTTTCAAGTATTATAGGAATTATATTATGCATTTCTTTATTCCCTGCTAATGTGAAAGCTTATAAGGAAGGTGTAAGATTAAATGGAAATGAACCGACAAACGTTTGGTTAAGGTTAATAATACAAATTTTATTTATACTTTCATTTGTAATTATACTGAGAGGATAGTCATGAAAAAACTACTATTATGTTTATTAATACCTACGTTGTTTCTAAATAAATTTGTTATGAATATTAATATTACCTTTAGTAAAAAAAGAGTGTGCAGAAAATAACCATTTTCTGTACACTCTTCTTTTATGTCTAAATAAGTAAGAATTACATAGGATTATGTGTTCAAAAACCCAACAAAAAATCTATGTTCATAAAAGACCTTGTAATTAAGTTGTGGTACACTAAAGGTGTATATAGGAGGTTTGTATTTTGAAAATAGGTTATGCAAGAGTTTCAACTGGATTACAAAATTTAAATTTACAGGAGGATCGATTAAATACATATGGTTGTGAAAAGATATTTAATGACCATATGAGTGGTTCAAAAAGTAAAAGACCTGGTTTAGATAAAGCAATTGAATTTGCGAGGTCAGGAGATACGATTGTTGTTTGGAGATTAGATAGATTGGGACGTAATATGGAGGATTTAATCACATTAGTTAATGAACTTAACGAACGAGGTGTAAGTTTCCATAGTTTAGAAGAAAATATAACAATGGATAAATCAAGTTCAACTGGACAATTATTATTTCATTTATTCGCAGCATTTGCAGAATTTGAACGTAATTTAATTTTAGAGCGTTCTTCAGCTGGCCGAATTGCAGCACGTGCTAGAGGCCGATATGGAGGCAGACCCGAAAAATTAAATCAAAAAGATTTAAACTTACTTAAGACACTTTATGATAATGGCACGCCAATTAAGACAATTGCAGAACAGTGGCGTGTTTCACGTACAACAATTTATCGTTACCTCAATAAATTGGAGGACAAGGAAGATGAAAAACAAGGAGAAGTATCTAACTAATTTTTCTGAAGCCAAACGTAAAAAAGCTACTCAAAAGTACAATATTATAAAACCTTTTATCCTAGGCGAACAATCTTTATCAAGTATTTCTAAAAGTAAAGGGAATGCGTTAAGCACCCTTTATAGGTGGAATAAGTCATATAAAGAACAAGGACTTAAAGGACTAATCTATGCGACAAGAGCTGATAAAGGAACACGTAAAATAGAACCAAAGATAATTGATGAAATTGAACGCCTTGCGCTTATGAATAAAAGAAATAGTATTGCTACGATTCATAGGAAAATCGCTAATTATTGTATAGAGAATAATTTTGATAAACCAAGTTATAAACAAGTTTATAGTATTATTAAAGCAATGCCTAAGTCTGTTATTGATTTCTCTCACCAAGGTGAAAAATACTATCAAAATAAGTACGATTTAATACAAATAAGAGAATCCTCAAGACCCAATGAAATATGGCAAGCCGACCATACTTTGCTAGATATTTATATATTAGATCAAAAAGGTAATATCAATAGACCATGGCTAACCATTATTATGGATGACTATAGTCGTGCAATTGCAGGCTACTTTATAAGTTTTGATGCTCCTAATGCTCAAAACACAGCATTAACACTACACCAAGCAATATGGAATAAGAATGATACCAACTGGCCAGTGTGTGGTATACCCGAAAAATTCTATACAGATCACGGAAGTGACTTTACCTCAAATCACATGGAACAAGTCGCTATTGACTTGAAAATAAATTTGATGTTTTCAAAAGTTGGTGTCCCTCGTGGTCGCGGAAAAATAGAACGCTTTTTTCAGACAGTTAACCAAACTTTCCTAGAACAACTGCCTGGATATATAAACAATAATGATACTCCTAGTAATCTAATAGATTTTCACAATTTTGAAGAAAAATTACGTTACTTTTTAATTGAAGATTATAATCAAAAAGAACATAGTGCTATTCATACCACGCCTATCAGTCGTTGGAATAGTAATCACTTTTTCCCTAATATGCCAAGTAGCTTAGAACAACTTGATTTATTATTGTTGGAAATACCTAAATCTAGAAAAGTTCATTCAGATGGCGTTCATTTTCAAGGTTTTCGATACAGTAATACTAATCTAGCAGTTTATGTAGGTGAATATGTACTGATTCGTTATAACCCAAATGATATGGCTGAAATACGTGTGTTTTATAGAGATGAATTTCTTTGTACTGCTATATGTCCAGAAATAGCTGATTACTCCATAGATATAAAAGACATACAGCAAGCTCGTAGTCAGAGAAGAAAACACTTAAAACAAAATATTGCTAGTCCAAGTACCACGGAATTAATTAAGGAAGAAAAAAATTGTGGTTATTCACCTCAAGAAACGACTAAAAACGTCAAAAAATTAAAGAGGTATCGTAATGACTAAAAATCAGAATTTTATTGAAACGAAAGAGTATAAACGGTTTGCTGAATTTTGTGATGCTTGTATTAAATATCAGTATATTGGTATATGTTATGGTCAACCTGGTGTCGGAAAAACTTTATCGTCTAGATATTACACAAATTGGGATACTATTGAAAAACAAGTTAACCATAGAGGTTGGGAAGATTTAGCTAGTAAAACGACCGATGATATACTATCGGTGGATAAAATATTTTATACTGCACCAGCAGAAAAACAAACTAAATTAAGAAATGATTTATATAGTATTACTGCAAGCATTGATTTGGGGCAAAAATTACATGTTGTAAATAAGTATGGACATGAACATAGTAAACATTATAGTGATATGTTTAAATATATTGATTTAATTATAGTAGATGAGATTGATCGTCTTAAAGTGCAACATTTAGAGCAATTAAGAGCTATTTATGATGAACATAATTTAGCAATGATATTTATTGGTATGCCAGGTATTGAGAAGAAATTATCTCGTTATCCTCAATTATATTCGCGCATAGGTTTTGCGCATGAATTTGATAATCTAAGCAAAGATGAAACGCATCATATATTAGAATATAAGTGGCAAGATTTAGGATTTGATTTAAAACTCGAAGATTTTACTGATTATGAGGCAATAACAACGATTATTAAAATTACAAAAGGGAATTTTAGGCTGATTCATCGTTTATTTGCGCAGATAGATAGAATTATGGATATAAATGGTTTAGATAAAATAAGTACAGAAGTCGTAGAAACAGCTAGAGACAGTTTAGTTATAGGTATTCGATAATAGAAAAAGCAACGCATTTTAATATAGTGCGTTGCTTTTCTCATTTATTAGGTGAAGTCATTCTCATATATCAAGTAAAGTGACATAGGAGGTTTTTCTTGGATATTTAAGTCTATAAACTTGTGCTATAATCAATGTATCATAAATATCAAAAATCATGAGTTTTTAGACGATGAGAGACGCGTTTATTTGCATCGAGAATTAGATTTCGTTAATAAGTACCCATAAAACGATTAAAAGAGGTGGTATTCAAATGGCTAAAATTGGTTATGCACGTGTATCAACACAAGATCAAAGTCTTGATGGACAGATTGATACACTTGAGGAATATGGTTGTGAACGTATCTTTAGCGAGAAAGCGAGTGGCCGTAAAACGAATAGAACAGAACTTGATAAATGCTTAGATTATTTACGTGAGGGAGATATTCTAGTGATTTATAAACTAGATCGTCTTGGTCGAACAACCAAGCAATTAATTGAGTTATCTCAATGGTTAGATGATAATAGTATTGATTTACATATTATAGATATGAACGTATCAACCAAAGATGCGATGGGCAAGATGTTCTTTACTATGATGAGTGCATTTGCAGAGCTGGAAGCTAACTTATTAAGTGAGCGTACTAAAAAAGGCTTAGAAGCTGCACGAGCAAGAGGACGCAAAGGTGGACGGCCTTCATTACCTGACCACAAAAAACGTGAGATTAAATTCTTATATGATGAACAAAAGCTTACAGGTGAAGAGATTGCTGAACAAACAGGCGTAAGTCGTTCTACTGTTTATCGTATTATAAAATAGGAAATTGTTACATAGGGGGTGAACTATATAACAATTTACAATCTAATAAATTTATAATTTCAGAAAAAAATGGGGGAAGAAATGGAAATAAAATGGGGCAAGCGAATTAAAATTGGTATAAAAAATTCAAACAAAGAATACACCTTTCATTCAATCGATTTTACAGATGAAAATTGGGACTCATTTTTAGTTGATATCGGTAAGATAACTGATCATGAAATAAATTTTATTTATATTAACGCTAAAGATAACCAAACCTATATAAAAGAAGAATCAATAGCATATGTTGAAATCACAAATAGATATGGTATGAAAAAAGAGGAATAAAATAATCTCTAATGAGTCGCCAAACTATATGCTAGGTAGTCACTTTTGAGGACATATTATTTAATACTAAACTAATTATTGTAATAACCATGAACATTTCATAATCAGATATATTACTTCTTTCTTAGAGTTGCTACTAAGTTTTTACTACCTTAATAGCAACTCTTATTTGCGGGGATATAAATGTTAAATACACGTTAGAATTTACTATATTTTTGCATTCTAATCCTCTATGATGTTATAATGTATTTAACAAGGAATCTAACATGAATACACCAATCCCCTCACTATTTGCGGTAGTGAGGGGATTTTTTAGGTGTGGCTATTGTCGCCTATTTGTCTTCGCGATTACGCAGCCAATGCGTAAATAACGCAATAATACAACCACTGATGACTGTGGTCGTGATGTGAACAAGGATTTCCAACATGAATAGCACCTCCTCTCTACGTCAACTTGACGCCTGAGAGATAGGCGACTCCATTATTATACCATCTGTAAACACGTAAGCATATCGCTTTTCTATAAGTTAAATTACATAAAAACCAACCTATAGTCCATTATAACCTGCGATTTTACGTACGCATTCAAGTACGTTATAATATAAAATAAAGAAAGGACGTGACTAATAATGAATATTAAAACGCCTACCAATGCTAGAAAAGAATTCTATGAATTACTTAAACAAGTTAATGAGAGCCACGAACCCGTTATTATAAGCAGTTCTAAGAGTGAAAATAACGCCGTAATCATAAGCCAAAAAGATTGGGATAGTATTCAAGAAACATTATATCTTGAAACAACAGGTACTATGGATAAAGTACGAGAACGTGAAAAGGATAACAGTGGTTACGCTAATATTGATGATTTAGACTGGGA
Source organism: Staphylococcus casei (assembly GCF_030294405.1). Classification (NCBI taxonomy): domain Bacteria; kingdom Bacillati; phylum Bacillota; class Bacilli; order Caryophanales; family Staphylococcaceae; genus Staphylococcus; species Staphylococcus casei. The sequence goes on along the minus strand of NZ_CP125721.1, from coordinate 25,290 downwards.
TAATCTCTAAATGGATAATTACAGTATTGCTATTAAAAATTCAGCAAAATCTGATTTAAAGAAAATTAAACAATCACAGTTGAAAACACAATTCTTAAAAATTGTAGACACGTTAAAAGAAGACCCTTATTTTCCGAGCCAATCTTTTGAAAAGTTGCAACCTAAACACTTAGAGCGCTATTCAAGAAGAATAAACCATCAACATAGAGTTGTTTACACAGTTGATGAAGATGATAAGAACGTTTTTATCCTTTCTGCATGGTCACATTATGAATAAAAGCAGCTAATTTTTAGTTATGAGTTATATATTAAAATAGCATATGGGCATTTACGTAATATAATATTATTATTGATTTGTATAGAAAAAGGACAACATGCGCTAACATGTTGCTAAATGAGCCCGTTCGAAAGACGGTAGCCTTATTATTTATCTAAAAATAACCATTAACCGGCTAAAGTTGGATGGTTATTTTTTTTGGTCTTTATTACTAAATAATCACTAGTAAATAATAAATCGAAATTTAAGATATGAAAGATTAATTAATCATATTGATGTATTTGATTATATATCATTACTAAATTGGTTGGATAAAATAAATATAACAGAACCACATGCTATAATCGGAAAAATAAAAAGTGGTTTCAATTCATATATGAGTGTTAATTTTAAAAATGATGCAGTAAAACAAATGAAACGGATTGATGAAATTATTTAGGGAACTATTAATATAGTTCTCTTTTACCTACAAGTGATATAAAAGATGCAGTAAGTTAATAAAGTATATTTCAAATATCTTTAGAGGAATTTATATTATGTATAGATTCCTCTTTTTTATAACATTTAATTAGTATTTCAAAAACTAAATCTCCTGCATTAACTTATAACTAAGTTTAATTGTATTTAATAAATCAAAAATAAAAATGTAGTTATTTGATTTATTAAAGTATATCTAACGTCCCTAATTAGCGTCACATTTTATATACATTAATTGGTTGTTTATTAATAAACGAACTCAATTAAGATGATTAAAGTTTATTAATATAAAACTTATAACATTATATTAACGGTAATTAATAGAACAACTTATATTGTTTATTCTTACCTATTAATTATATCAGCGACTCCTTTTAGACTCCCTGATAACAGGATAAGGAGGAACAATGCCATGGCCATGGCACCCAGCATAGCTGGGGTTCTCTAAACTTATCCTTTAACACTATAAATACTGATGTGATAGTGTTTATATAATAATTTATAACACGATAACAATTGATTCTGTGTATTTTTACATGGCATTTTTATGAGAATTTACCGAACGGCATATCCCTTGTCCCCCAAGAGGTTTAAAAACGAGGACTCTTTAGAGTCGTTATAGACTCCCTAAAGGAGTCTGGATTTTATGTATTTTATTTAAATTAACGACTATTTGTGAAATACTTAACATGTATTATTTACATAATTTATTCGTCTTAAATTAACCTTTGGAATTATTTTTATGCAGTAACTTATGTTTATACATTAACGGTACCAGAATAAAAAAGTGTTCAGTTAAATATTTTAACTGAACACTTAATGCTTAAATAAATGTATTTATATCTTCATTTATTTGATTATCTTTATTGTTATTGTCATTAGTTATTGATTTGTTTGTATCATCTTCATTGATTAATTGTTTTATGAATTGAGCATTTTCTCAATAGTTTATTGTGATAGATAATCTTCTTTATCTAATATAAAGTTTGAATTTTCATCAATTTTAACTTCTCCATAATTTAATTCTTCAAAGTTAATGTTTTTATATAACTGATTTAGTTTCTTTTATATGCCTTCTATGTTGTTTAATTTTTCTAGGCACTACCATAATAAAAGTGGTCCTTCCTATTTTGGTTTGTCATTTGATCTGATTCCAGTATTACTACTTATTGATGATAATTCATAAATTTTATCAGTACTAAAATGATTAAGTTGTTTTTGCTGAGCTTTTAGTCCTTCTTGAATATCATTTTCTTATTCTATTTCACTATATAATTTTACACATCTACAGTATCGTTTCTTATATTTTCAATATCAGTATTTGAAATGTCTGTACTTTCACTTGGTGCGTTATCTAAATCAGTCATTGAAATAGAATTACTAGCTCTTTTTTCGTCATCCTCATCTAAAATAATCGAATTTATAACTAGGGAAAATTACAGAATTTAGTGAATGAGAAAGCCCATGGTTTTAACCGTAGGGATGAGAACGAAAATTTCAAAATGTAATATAACTTATATTCGTATGTTTTATATCTTTGAAAAATTAAATCAGTTTTCAAAAAAGGATTTTATAGCATCCCTAATATCTTCTTTAAGCTTTTCATCATTTTTATATCCATTCAAATTAATATATTCCGCATCCTCTTGTACATACTGTAAGAACTGCTTAAACGTATCAATATAAGTTTTATAATGTTCACATTGTGCTTCTAAAAGCTCAACATCTTCTTTTGGTACGCTTGTCTCTAAAGCCATTTCAAGTTTTTGTTTTTCTTTTTTTAACTGTTCAGTATGCTCATCTGTGTTATAGACAACTGTAGGTTTGATACGATTACCTAAAGCCACAAGCCGTGTATAAGCTGTTGGATTTAAATCTCTATCTTCTGCTAATGCTTTTACCTTTTTATATTCTTCTTCAGTCAAATTAATATTGATTGTTTTAGCTTTTCTATGACTTTTATCGGTCATTTTTGACCCCCTCCATAACTAAGTAATTACTCATTTATTCATCCGATAATATGGTTAGTAATCACTCAATATTTTTACAAAAAATAAACTAAGTAAATACTCATCTATTTTAACAAGTTTTTGACTTAGCAATTACTTAGTTTTATCGTATCATATTTAACTTAGTAATTACTAATTAGTTATGTACTGAAATATTGATTAATTTTGGATGAACATAAGGAATCCTTCGGGGAATCTTTAGGGATTCTAAAGATTCCCTGTTATGAGATCCCTTGCGCCCCAAAGGATAGAAGAACAACTATTTTCCAAAGAAAATGCCATGTAGAATTTCATGGATTCCTTTGTGTCCGTTTTTAAATATGATCCATAAATACTGCAATATCAGTATTTAGATCCTTTAAGGATAAGTTTAGAGAACCCCAGCTATGCTGGGTGCCATGGCAATGGCATTGTTCCTCCTTATCCTGTTAAGTTAGAATCTCAAAAGAAGTTATAAGAGAAGATAACCTAATATAAATAGAATGAATAAGTATTAAAATTAATTTGATTCGTCTCATTTAAACCATATATTTAAGTGATTAATTTTTAGTATTTTAAAATTATTCCACGACGTTTAAGAATCTATTAATAAAACAATCCTTCAATAACTCTAAAGAAAATATTGCACAACGAGTAACTTTAGCTATAATTTTTTCTAATAATAATTTCCCTTTTCATTTTTTATTTTATGATTTATTGAATCAATTTAATTTGAAATTAAGGACTAATAATTTCAAAGCACACATTAATTATCCCTCATTCCCAAATTGAATCTTTAAAATAAAAAGTCTATATCCATGATTTTTCAAAATCATTTTTATATCTTTTACCAGAAATTCAAGTTTCAAAATTACTCTTCCACCCAATTCAGTTTCTGTGGATCGGCTACACTTAACTAGACAAATTTTATAATCTGATTGATCTAATTTAAATTTTTCAGTTCTCTCTTCAACATATTTTACTAAATATTTATAATCGTTGTAATCCACTGTAAAAAAACTAACATTTTGTTAGATTTCTTTATTTGTTTGAAAATATTTGATTTTCTTATTTGGATAAAAATTTTTAATTACTTTAATTTCTTCTTTTTCCATTATACTTCTAATGATTCTTGGAATCACAAACCAACCTAAGATAAACGAAAAGCACCAAAGTAACAAGCAAATTCCATATCTTATAAGAACATAAATATAACTTTGTTTAACAACCATTTTAGTCGTTTCATGTCTTTTATCCTCGTTAGTATATATTTTATCTTCAGTTATATTTAAGGTACGACCTCTTGTCTTTAAATGTGTAAACCTAATATATTTATTCATAGGTGTCTCATCATATTTTTTTTGGACAGTTTTAATATTACTTAAGCTGGTCTTTATAAATCCTTCGCTTGTTGGAAATATTACGTTCATATAATCAATGTTCATACACCACATCTTAACCCATGGATAAAAACGAATGTTTAAATAAATATAAAGCGTAATAATAGGGAAAGTAAATATCATTTTTATAATTATTTGAGGTATTATATAACTACTTTCTAATCCACTGGTTAATGTATTAAAAATTGGTGATATCAAGTTAATGTAGTATAAATATAAACCCAAAACTATACTTAAAGGCTTAAAATATGCTTTTAAAACTAAACTCCCAGATTGTGTCCAAACTCCTAAATCTTCAAAATCTTTATAATTATCATCTTTATAATTATTAGGATCATAATTAGTGCCAGTGAGCTTACTTATAACAAAACTCGCTCTTTGTCTAGTTTTACCTACATCTATAACTAGGTTTATTATTATAGGAAAGACAATAAATCCAAAAATCAAAGCTATTGCTGTACCATATAAATCCGAATTATCTCTTGTAATTTCCCCTTGGAAATCTTTTGTGCCTATCCAATAATTCAAAAGTGAAACTCCCGCAAAAATTATTGATATTATAGCAACTATTATTTTAATTAAAATTGAAATAATTTTTTTCATTTTTATAATTCCTTCCTAAATAACTTACATGTATTATAACAATAATATTAATTTGAATACATGAAATAATAATTCTATTATCATTTATATCAGATCTATTATATATATATTATTAAACCAGTTTTCTTAATTACAAAATTAAATCCTTACTTCTATTTAAGCCTATGGTGCTAGTATAAAAATCAGAAAACCTTTATATATCCTTGTACATCATATTAACTTAAAAGAAGCAGGCGACTATTTCTCCGCCTGCTTCTTTTTTTACAACTTGTATTGAGTATAACCATATACCTTACCATCTAATATTTTTCTTCAATCTTTTGGTAACTTATCAAATTTAATATTCGATTTATCTAATATGGTTATTCATTTCGTACGTAGTTTCGTTACTACTTTTCTTTTACGTTTTTATCATCTGGTTGATCTAAATTAAACTTTTCAGTTTTATCTCCAACTTCTGTTACTAGATACATATAATCATCGTAATTGACATAACTACTATCATCCTCTACGTAATCTATGTTACCTATACCAGCTACTTTTGTATCATATATTTCAGTAGGAGATACTACATTAGTAAAATACTCTCCATATTCTTTTGGATTTGCTGATTTTTTACTATCAATATATTTCCCACTGTATACTCCTTCAAACCCATGAGGTTCAACATTTATAAATTCTTCTTTAGTATTATTTCCTGTTTCATCAGTTGAAACTTCTATAACTAGATTTTGTGATGTTGGTTTTTTATAATTAGTGTTTTCTACTTTTTTAATAGATTTTTTTAAACTTTTAATATTATTTTCGTAATGCTCTCTCATTGTAGTTGTGTTCGATTCCGCTACAGTATGCTCACTATTACCATTTTCTATAGCAGTTTTTAAATTTTTTTCTGTATCTTTTAGTTTATCTTTTAAGGCAGATAGCGAGGTAGATTTGTCATCCTCGAAGTGCTTTTTGTCACTTTTTTTTATGTACTTAATTTTCTCGTCATCACTCATTTTAGTTAATTTACCTAAATTATCATCGTTACTGTTATAAACTGTTATTTTGCCGTTTTTACTTATTATATATTGCAAGATATCAGAATTTTTTCCTATACTAGGACTATCATCAGAATTAACAGTAACAACATAAGATATTGTTTCTTTCTTATCATTCATAACGTCACTGAATTTAACTTCTTTCTCATCAGTTGCTTTGCCACAACCAGCTAATGCAAACACCATTACTACTATCACAGTTAATATTTTTTTCATTTAATTACCCACCTTATCAATATACCAAGCTATGTTGAACTAAAATTTTTATTCTACTTTTTTAAACTTCATATCATCTATAATGAGCTTATCATCTTTGTAATCAACTTTAGCTTTATCCCCGTCAATGTTAGCTTTTAATTCCCCATCTTTATTTTCTTCAATTTTTCCTTTTAAAGTTATACCACTTTGATTTACTTCAAGTATATTATCCTTAATTTCAACGTGATAACCTTCATTTTTAGTATCTTCCCAATTACCTTGTATCTGATCTTTTTTGTTCCCACAAGCAGTTAATATTATGCTAGTTAATAATATGGGAATTAATATTTTTTTCATTACTTTACCTCCTGTTATAACATATTTAAACTAAAAAATTTTAACACAATAATATGTTATCATGTTTTTTGTTTATATCTCAAATTTATTTCTAATTTTACAAATTGAGTGTGTGTTGACTACTTCTTCTATTTGTACACCTTTGTATACTCTTGTACACCTCGTACTTTTAAAAGAAGCAGACGACTACGCCTGCTTATCATTTAGTGTCTTCTTTATAGTTAACGAGTAATAATAATATACCGTATGATGAACTTGTTAATAACGAGATTACTGTCATAGTTTCAACATCAAAAAAATTGTTATCCTCTTCAGATTCTATAGTTGATTCTATAGTTGATTTTATAGCTTTTTTGTATTGTTTGTTTTTCTTCGCATTACTATCATTAGAGTTGTTTATATTTTTATATTCAATTAATACACTCTTTACATCTTCTTTAGTCATATCCTTACTATCTAAAGATAATCCTATACCTAATAAAGTAACTAATAACATGATTAGAGTAATGACCAATTTAAGCCCGCTTTTAATTTGGTTCTGTTGCAAAGTAAAAAATATAGCTAACCACTAATTTATCATGTCAGTGTTCGCTTAACTTGCTAGCATGATACTAATTTCGTGGCATGGCGAAAATCCGTAGATTTGAAGAGACCTGCGGTTCTTTTTATATAGAGCGTAAATACATTCAATACCTTTTAAAGTATTCTTTGCTGTATTGATACTTTGATACCTTGTCTTTCTTACTTTAATATGACGGTGATCTTGCTCAATGAGGTTATTCAGATATTTCGATGTACAATGACAGTCAGGTTTAAGTTTAAAAGCTTTAATTACTTTAGCCATTGCTACCTTCGTTGAAGGTGCCTGATCTGTAATTACCTTTTGAGGTTTACCAAATTGTTTAATGAGACGTTTGATAAACGCATATGCTGAATGATTATCTCGTTGCTTACGCAACCAAATATCTAATGTATGTCCCTCTGCATCAATGGCACGATATAAATAGCTCCATTTTCCTTTTATTTTGATGTACGTCTCATCAATACGCCATTTGTAATAAGCTTTTTTATGCTTTTTCTTCCAAATTTGATACAAAATTGGGGCATATTCTTGAACCCAACGGTAGACCGTTGAATGATGAACGTTTACACCACGTTCCCTTAATATTTCAGATATATCACGATAACTCAATGCATATCTTAGATAGTAGCCAACGGCTACAGTGATAACATCCTTGTTAAATTGTTTATATCTGAAATAGTTCATACAGAAGTCTCCTTTTTGTTAAAATTATACTATAAATTCAACTTTGCAACAGAACCGAAATTGATCCAACCGAATATATCTATCAAATTTTTTATATTTGGAAACAAAAAGAGTATTTAGCTAGTGAACTTTATGACTTAACAGAACAAGAAAAAAGAGAAATCAATCACAAAATGATAGACGAAATCGAGGAAGAACAATAACAAAATATAAGTGCTAACAGCTGACCTCCCGATAACACCATGTAGTTATTGGGAGGTCAGCTGTTGAATTATGCACGAGTATTTTAAAAGTTATTGTGATGACGACGATAAACGATTATCAAAAGTATAATGTTAAAATGCTTTATTATACTAACGTTATATAAACATTATACTTTCGTTATACAAATTTTAACCCTGTTAGGAACTATAAAAAATCATGAAAATTTTAATTTGCATGCAACTGGGCAGTGTCTCAAAAATTCGACACTGGTTTTGCTCGAATTTTAGTTTGTGAAATTAAGATATATTTATTTGGCTCATATTTGCGTTTTAAAAGCTTATGTAGATTTTTAGGCATAAAACTATATGATTTACCCCTAAATCTTTAAAATGCCCCCTTAAAATTCAAAATAAAGGTATTTAAAATTTAAATAGTTCTTGTGATAAAGTTTGCTAAAAAGGAGTGATTCTATGGCTGCTATGTGGTTATCGATTATAGGTATGTGGTTTTGTATTGGAATGGCATTTTTTGCTATCAAAGTGAGTAAGAATAAAAAGTAGACCACGCATTTATGCCGAGAAAATTTATTGATGTTGAGAAGAACCCTTAACTAAACTTGCAGACGAATGTCGGCATAGCGTGAGCTATTAAGCCGACCATTCGACAAGTTTTGGGATTGTTAAGGGTTCCGAGGCTCAACGTCAATAAAGCAATTGGAATAAAGCAATATTTATTTAGTTGTTAATTTTGAAATTAGTAAAAATATTATCCAAAATGCTACTCCGAAGCTTATAAATATACCAAAAACTTTTAAATAGTCTAAAAAAACATTTAATTTAAACCATCCACTGAGAAGTAAAATTGGATAGATTGTAACAAGCATTAGAACGAAATGAACAATGGTTTTTTGTTTCAAATTTAGCGCATTAATTTCGTATATAAAAGAGCTTAATCCTAAAATTAATATTATAAGACTTGTAATAAATGTACCTTTTGCTTGGTAATTTTTTTCTTGTAGCAATAGAATTAAGGAAATAAAACTCATTACAGCAAAGGGAATTATAGCTCTATAAAAAATTTGTAGAATCATAAAATCAACTCCGTTTTTTTGTTTTTTTTAAAACGAGTGAAACGAGTTTCAAATACCTTTTAAATCTCCGCCTTATTCTTATTAATCTTAATCGCTTTAATAAATAAATAAACAGCATTTATTCCCATCAAAATAACATATGGAATGAATATGTATAAATTTTCCGAACCAGATATAAAAACTAATCCAATTAAAAAGAAAATATTTAAAATAGTTGCTATAATGTAGCCTTTATCTAACACTGTGTTTCTATTCAAAAAAATCACTCCTCTTTATTTTTTATGTTACTAAACATAATTGCTTTATTCCAATTGCTTTATTGACGTTGAGCCTCGGAACCCTTAACAATCCCAAAACTTGTCGAATGGTCGGCTTAATAGCTCACGCTATGCCGACATTCGTCTGCAAGTTTAGTTAAGGGTTCTTCTCAACATCAATAAATTTTCTCGGCATAAATGCGTTTCCTAATCACAATATGCTTTTGTACCTTGATGAAAATATAGTTTCCAATCTTTTTCATAAAAAAACCATATTGAACTTCTAACACTTTTAGAATTAGAAGTTTTATCTAATAGAATATATTTACATAACTTAGTTTGAGTAGATAAATCAACAACAACAAAATCCTCAATTTCATAAATATTAGAATCTAAATCAGTATTACAAAAATCTCCTTTTTTAAACTTCTTACCTGATTGACCAAATTCTTCAAAATCAGGATGAAGAATTTCTAAAAAATTTCCGTTCTTACGATTTTCGGAATCCAAATGAAAATATTCATATTCAATCATAAACAGACACCCTTTGGTTCTGTTGCAAAGTAAAAAAATATAGCTAACCACTAATTTATCATGTCAGTGTTCGCTTAACTTGCTAGCATGATGCTAATTTCGTGGCATGGCGAAAATCCGTAGATCTGAAGAGACCTGCGGTTCTTTTTATATAGAGCGTAAATACATTCAATACCTTTTAAAGTATTCTTTGCTGTATTGATACTTTGATACCTTGTCTTTCTTACTTTAATATGACGGTGATCTTGCTCAATGAGGTTATTCAGATATTTCGATGTACAATGACAGTCAGGTTTAAGTTTAAAAGCTTTAATTACTTTAGCCATTGCTACCTTCGTTGAAGGTGCCTGATCTGTAATTACCTTTTGAGGTTTACCAAATTGTTTAATGAGACGTTTGATAAACGCATATGCTGAATGATTATCTCGTTGCTTACGCAACCAAATATCTAATGTATGTCCCTCTGCATCAATGGCACGATATAAATAGCTCCATTTTCCTTTTATTTTGATGTACGTCTCATCAATACGCCATTTGTAATAAGCTTTTTTATGCTTTTTCTTCCAAATTCGATATAAAATTGGGGCATATTCTTGAACCCAACGGTAGACCGTTGAATGATGAACGTTTACACCACGTTCCCTTAATATTTCAGATATATCACGATAACTCAATGCATATCTTAGATAGTAGCCAACGGCTACAGTGATAACATCCTTGTTAAATTGTTTATATCTGAAATAGTTCATACAGAAGTCTCCTTTTTGTTAAAATTATACTATAAATTCAACTTTGCAACAGAACCAATAAAAACCTTTAACAAGACACATTAGTCATCAAAATTTTTATCAACATTTATTTAGGAAAAACACTAAATAGAGTGCTTTCGCTTATCATCTCTTATTTTATTTATATTTTCTTGTGTATATTACCTTTTAAATCACTACACCTAATAAGGTGTGGGGTTATTTTTATATCCAGAAATTAAAAGCCCTAACTACAAATAGTAGTTAGGGCTTTGGAAGCAATATTATACAAAATGACAAGAGAATATGTTTTGATTGGACTATTAATTCTCTAATTTCACTCTAGCACATGATAGTGCAGAGAAACATTATTGATTATCATAATTATTTTTTATTTTGCTACGTTAGGTATGATTCTACCGCACTCACTTTGTTCGTTTGCTACAGCATGAATATAAAGGTCGAACTAAAGATTCTGACCTATATTCACGCTAAAAATCCCCTCAAAACCAATATAACTAATTTTAATTATTCTTTATTCTTGAGGTAAATGAATGAAATTGGTCGTATAAGCAATCGAGTGTTTAGGAATGAGCGTACGTTTCTCTAATTCATTATCTTTTGGATCTTTGATGCCATCGCTTTTCACTAATAATATTTCGTACGTATATTCTTTAACAATATACCCCGTAAATGATTCTCCATTATTTAAAACAACTTTTACCTTTTTATGATCAAAGAAAGCATACGCTTGTTTTGGATAATCATAGTTTTTGTAATGTTTTAGCCTCGCTTTTTGTTTATTATTCATCATTTTATCCCCCCTTTATATTAAGAATTTAATAATTGTCCTTTCTTTGCTATATTGCTAGCAGCTACAATATCATTGTTTTGATGTATGAATCCACATTTTGTACACTTAAACTTATTTTTATTAGTTCTGTTGTACTGATTTCTATCATGGCATATTGGACATTCAATAGACGTGAAACTTTCATCAACGATCAGTATTTCGTCACTTTCATTTTTTCGCTGCTTAATCGCAAAATAAGTTAAGTCAAATACCAAACTAGGAAAAGATAAATGACTTGAACCATGATCATCTAATGCAAAGACGGTTTGAAAACGATTGGACGTTTGTTCTAACATTTCGTTAACAACTTGATTGATATGGCTTTTAAGTCCTGTTTTCAGTTTAGAATAAGCTTCGCTCTTATCATATTGCTTATTAGCAATACGTCTCTCGTATTTTCTAAAAAGATGGAAGAGCGTGTTATGTTTATCAACAAAAACAAAAGATCGGTCTATATTTGACGCTGTTAAGTAATGGTATTTGCCTAAATCGATACCGATAATATGAGATTTTTCTTGTTTTATATAATCGTTAATCGCTTTGATATACTTATATTTGCAGTTCTCTAGCTTTTCACTAACGAAAAATTCATAGCCTATCATTCCCCTTTTTTCTTGTATTTTATGATTTAAATACGTTGAGTGGGCTGTTTTCAAAGTTTTTTCTACGCATATTCGTTGAGCGCATTTCTTCTAATTCGGACAAAATAGAGCGCATTAAATATCCTTGCATATTTTCCAATTTTTCTTGTTTTTTAACCATTATACCTTTGAATCTTTTAAGTACCGTAAATAATTCATCATCCATATCTTCAAGCATATACACTTCACCATACAAATCATTAAACGAACGCTTAGCTTTTAGTATAACTGATTTAATGATTTGTATTTCTTTAGCACTAAAATTATTCATGTATCTTTTTGTATCTTCGGGCATTTCCTGAAGTTCTAAATGTTTTAAAGCTTCTTCATCGGATTGCTTTTGTAAATGATCTGTATGATTTGGTTGATTAGGTTTTGTATCTTCTATATTTGCCTCTCTTATATCATTCATATCATTCGTATCATTAGAATCAATAACACTAATATTAGTATTACTAAAATCAGTATAACTAGCGTCCCATTTTTTAAGTTTGCAATGTCCCATATCTTTAGTTTGCAATGTCCCATTTTTTAAGTTTGCAATGTCCCATTTTTTAAGTTTGTTGTCATTACGCTGTTTTGGAGGATTTACATATAATTTATCTGCTCTTTTTGAAGGTTTTACTTCTATTAATCCATAAGCAATTAACTCATTTTTGAGCCTAGCCACTTTTTTACGATTTATATTCAAAAATTTTGCAATTTCTTGATTTGGCATCACGCAGTAAATATTATGTGTTTTATCGTAAAAAATATCTTTAAACACACTATATTCATAACGACTTAGATAAATAGCGTAAGTAATAATAGCATCGGGCGATAGTTTATTATAAAATGGATTATCAAAAAGTGCATAAGGCAAACGATAAAACTCATCAATATCATTTAGATAATAGTATTTATCATATGGCTTTTTGGGATATAATCGATTATTTGAAGTAGGAACTCTTATTTCTTCTAAAAGACCATATTCAATCAATTCTTTTTTTAGATTTATAATTGTAGGTTCAGAAACATGTAGCATACCTTTTAAATCTGAATTTGAATATATTGAAAATAAACGATTATTTTCATCTAAAAATTGAGATTGATCTTGGTTATTTTTTGCATAAGCAATTGTTAAACTTTGACGTTCAGTAATAATCGCATAGAGTAATTTACTTTTGGCTCTCATAGCTTTGAACTTGTTGTCTGTAAATAAGAATTTGTGTAGTTTTGTGAATTTTTGATTTTCTTCATTTGTCATAATAAAAAACCTCTTTCCGAATTTTAAATTGGTAAGAGGTAATAAAACGCTTTTATATATTTTCCGTTCATATAATAACTTCAATACTTGCACTAAGTAATCATTCATTATATAATACAAGTATAAATTTGATATTAAATAAACGTGTGCCAACGTTTTATTACCAAACATTTAAGGGCAACTACTACCAATAGTTGCTCTTTTTATTTTGTTATAAATTAATAATAACACTTATATACCTATAGAAACAATTTATTTTGTAACTTTTTATGAGTAACATGTTACATGTAACAAACAACACAAAGAATATATAAGAATGAATTAAGAACAACGAGATTATGTATAAGTTGAAAGAAACAAGTTTTGCAGTTACATGTAACATGTAACAAACAACACGAAGAATATATAAGAATGAATTAAGAACAACGAGATTATGTATAAGTTGAAAGAAACAAAGTTTTGAAGTAACATGTTACATGTAACAAACAATACAAAGAATATATAAGAATGAATTAAGAACAATGAGATTATGTAGGAGGGTTATTTTGAATATAATAACAGTTGGAAATTTTAAAGGTGGCGTAGGTAAAACTACAGTATCTACATTACTTTCTTATATTGCATCTGAAAACTATAACAAAAAGGTTCTTTTAATAGATTTTGATCCTCAAGGTAACGCTACTCAAATTATGAAAAGAACTTATCCAGAATTTAAAGAGGAATCACTTTCATTCATAAATATGCTAAAAAGTGGAAATATAGATGAAAGTATCATTAGATTAACTTCTAATTTATCATTATTGCCCGCTGATTCGTCTTTGGCTAATTTATCCGATATTATTTCAAAAACAGACATTTTGAAAAAAAGATATATTTTAAAAAATGTGGTAGAAAAAATTGAAAAAATTTATGATTTCGATTATGTATTTATAGATGTGCCACCTACTATAAATTCAGATTTTACTAATAATGCTGTTTACGCAAGTAATTATATTTTAATGGTATTTCAAACACAACAATCAGCTTATGAGAGCAGTCTTTCTTTTGTTAATTTTCTAAGAGATAGAAAAAAAGAGTCAGATTTACCATTTGAATTAGTTGGTGCAGTTCCAGTATTAATAAAAAAAAATGGACGAGTAGATAAACAAATATTAGAGATGTCTAAATCTGCGTTTTCTGAAGCATTATTTGAACACCAAATATATCAAAGAGAAAGAATAAAAAAGTTTGCTGCTGATGGGATAAAAGATAAAGATATGCATGATAAAAAAGTCATACATATGTTCAACAAAGTATATGAAGAATTAGTTAGTAGAATTAAATTAATTGAGGAGGAATGAAATGTATGGCTGGATTTTTAGATAATATAGATACTTCGGAAGTGAAATACACAGAGAATTATAGACCTATATCTAAAAGTACAACAATGAGAGTAGATACTGATATTAAGAAAAGGCTAAACCAAATGGCGTTAGATAAAGATACGTCTATAAAATCAATAATTGATAAAGTTTTAGAAGAATTTTTAGAAAATAATAAGTATTAAAAAGTTAATTTATAGTAATTTTTCAAATAAAGAAAATGCTAAAATGCGTCACTATACTAGTGACGCATTTTTTGTAACTTCTGATAATCATCGATTATGTAAACTAGTTAGGAGACAAAGTATGTCCGAAATAAAACATCAAATCTTTATATCTTCAACATATATTGATTTAATTGATGAAAGACAAAAAGTTGTAGAAAGTGTTATAGAAAGTAGTAATATACCTGCTGGTATGGAATTGTTTACCGGAGAAAATGTTGAACAATGGAACATTATAAAACATTGGATAGATGAATCAGATGTGTTTGTTCTTTTATTAGGTGGTAGATATGGTACTTTAGCAAGTGATGAAAATATTAGTTACATTGAAAAAGAATATAATTATGCACAAATAAAAGGAATACCAACATACATTTTTGTTTTATCTGATGCTTATTTATATAAAAAACAAGGCGAGTATTCAGGGTTAGATATTTTTGAAAAAAACAATAAAGATAAGTATAAATTATTTAAAGATAAAATTCTAAAACAATACGCTAAAATGGACATTAATAATCTAGATAATTTAAAAAATGTGGTATATAAAACACTTATTGATAATAAAAAAATTGGAGTGGTGGTTGGGTAAAAAATACCCATTCTAAAGTGGATTTTTTAATAGAAAAAAGTAACAGAGATATTGAATTATACAAAAAACAAAGAGAAGATTTAGTAAAAGTAAAAAATATAATTAAAAAAACTATGAAAACAATTCTTATATATCCATTTTTTCAATTTTAGATCTTAATAAATTTTGTGAATATTATGGTGAACAAGACCCTTTAAAGAAATATTTAGATAAATCTGTTCAGCATAATGTAGATAATATGTTACAAAGTTTATCAGAATATATACGTATTGTTGAAGATCATAAAATTTTTCTAAAAGATGAAGTACATTTTAAATTTAGGTCTTATGGAAATAAATATGGACACAGAGGTGAATGGATAGATATTTCAGAAGAAGATATGCTGAAAATTGAAAACGATTTTGATGATTTGTCTAAAAAAATATTTAATATGTATAATGAGATAACAAAAGAATTAGAACCGTATTTGTAATAATATTTTAATATTCATAAATGATCAAATTTACCCATATTATATAATCTCCTTTGAATATATTTCAATCATAAACCTTAGACCGCGATATCAAGCAAGTGATTTATTAAAACTTTTTTAAATACAACCGCCTAGTTAGATTATTTCGCCTCACTAATAGAAATTCCTCGTTCCAGCATTTCTATAACGCGGTGATAGACTAAACGCTTTTGGGGATCTTTAGCATTGGGAGAATAAAGTACAGGTCTGCCTTTATATACTCCTTTTTCTTTTGCTACTTTAATTCCTTGTGCTTGTCGACGCTTGCTTTCATTTCTTTCTTGTTCAGAAATCATTGCTAAAATTTGAATAATTAAATCCTTCATGAACTTATCTAATGATGGGTTCCCAATTGCTTCATTCATCATGGGCAAGCTTGTAATCATGAATTGAACTTCTTTTTCCTTTAAATAGTTAACCGTTTGAATAAACTCATCATAATTCCTACCTAATCAGTCGATGGATTCTACAACTAAACAATCTCCCATGAGTATAAAACTTAATACTTTTAAAAAAACAGGTCTATTTTCAATCGATTTGCTCGATTGTTTTCTGTGAATATTCTTTCAGCACCAAAAGATTGTAGGTTTTCGATTTGTCTATCTAAATTCTGATATATGATCGAAAATCTTGCATATCCGACTATCATTTTAAGCGCCCTTTCTCACACACCCTAAATAACATGAATTAGTATCTTGAAAAAATTGGATAATAATTTATAGTTGGTACATCAAAAAGTCCGATAACTAATACGAATAGTTACAACTGACATCTATTAAACTCTTTATTATTGTAATAGTAACATGTTATTTGTTACAAGTTACTATTACTTTTGGTATTTTTAGTAACGCTGTTTTAGACGTACTTCAAGAAAAGATTGATAAATGTAAACAAGAAACTCCAAACGACTTAACAGACATTATTGATAAAATTACAACCAACATTTTAAGATAATACGTCTATTACATAATTTTAATGAACACGATTAAAAGGGTTTATTTTTTCAATTTATAGTAATTGTACACTGCGTCTAATTGATATATATTTAACCTATATAAAAAATGGTTCTGTTGCAAAGTAAAAAAGTATAGCTAACCACTAATTTATCATGTCAGTGTTCGCTTAACTTGCTAGCATGATGCTAATTTCGTGGCATGGCGAAAATCCGTAGATCTGAAGAGACCTGCGGTTCTTTTTATATAGAGCGTAAATACATTCAATACCTTTTAAAGTATTCTTTGCTGTATTGATACTTTGATACCTTGTCTTTCTTACTTTAATATGACGGTGATCTTGCTCAATGAGGTTATTCAGATATTTCGATGTACAATGACAGTCAGGTTTAAGTTTAAAAGCTTTAATTACTTTAGCCATTGCTGCCTTCGTTGAAGGTGCCTGATCTGTAATTACCTTTTGAGGTTTACCAAATTGTTTAATGAGACGTTTGATAAACGCATATGCTGAATGATTATCTCGTTGCTTACGCAACCAAATATCTAATGTATGTCCCTCTGCATCAATGGCACGATATAAATAGCTCCATTTTCCTTTTATTTTGATGTACGTCTCATCAATACGCCATTTGTAATAAGCTTTTTTATGCTTTTTTTCCAAATTTGATACAAAATTGGGGCATATTCTTGAACCCAACGGTAGACCGTTGAATGATGAACGTTTACACCACGTTCCCTTAATATTTCAGATATATCACGATAACTCAATGCATATCTTAGATAGTAGCCAACGGCTACAGTGATAACATCCTTGTTAAATTGTTTATATCTGAAATAGTTCATACAGAAGACTCCTTTTTGTTAAAATTATACTATAAATTCAACTTTGCAACAGAACCATGAAATTAGTAAAAAAGGTGGTGTAGTTGATACTTATCTTAAATATTTAGAGTATAATTTAGATGTTTTAACCAATGGTTTAGAAAAGTAAAAATTTTAAAAAAGCAGAGCTATGTCTTTATAGACAATAGTTCTGCTTTTTATCATTTATAAAAAAATATATTTTAAATTTTACGAAATAGTATAATGTTACTAATATTTTCAATCCTCAAATGAGAATGAATATCCTTTGATAACGGTATTTAAATTAGATTAAAAGGGATTTATATGGTAATATAGATTATAATAATTATAATCTATATTATATTGTAATTTAGATTTATTATAATTTGTTGGGGAGGCTTTATATGTTTAGAAAGTATAAACAACATGCTGCACTAATCAATACTATAATATGTGCATTTTTAATTTTAGTAGGAATTATTTTAAACTCATTAGATTTATTTACTTATTCTATCAAAATTTATTTATTAGCTTTTATCATTGGAGGATTCTTAAGTGCAAAAGAAGGGTTGAATGAATTAATTAAAGACAAACATTTCAATGTTGATTTATTAATGATTTTAGCTGCAATTGGTGCGTCAGTAATTGGTTATTGGATGGAAGCAGCTTTGTTGATATTTATATTCTCCTTAGCTGAAACAATGGAAAAGATGGCTGAAGAAAAAACAAAAAATACAATGACTGAACTTTTAAAAATCACACCAGATCTCGCTAGACGTATAAGTACAGATGGGACAATTGATATTATTTCCACACAAGAGTTGGAAGTAGGTATGTTTGTTCAAGTGCCAAAGGGAGAAACTATTCCTATAGATGGTGAATTAACTTCTGAATATGCTGTCATTAATGAATCGGCTATAACTGGAGAATCTATTCCTATTGAAAAAAAGAACAAGGAAAATTTAACCGGAGGGACGCTCAACGAAGGTGAAACTTTTGAGATGCAAGTTACAAAAAATATCGATAATACATTGTTTTCAAAAATAATTCGACTTGTCGATGAAGCTCAGTCTTCTCCTTCACATACTGCAAGTTTTATAGAAAATATAGAAAGTATTTATGTCAAAATAATACTTCTTGGTGTGCCATTATTTATCTTATTGACTCCATCTATATTGAATTGGAGTTGGGAACAAGCTTTTTATAGGGGCATGGTTTTATTGACTGTTGCATCGCCATGTGCACTTATTGCAAGCGCTACTCCCGCAACATTATCTGCAATCAGTCGTGCTACAAGACGAAATATGCTATTTAAAAGCGGAAATGCAATAGATGTACTCAATCAAGTTAAAGCAATAATATTTGATAAAACAGGAACACTAACAATAGGACAGCCTACTGTTCAGGAATCATTTTATATGTCTAATGTCGAACAAAAAGAATTAAAAAAAATATTAAAATCAGCAGAAAACGAAGCAACACACCCTATAGCTCAAGCACTTGTAAAACATTTAAATGACGTTGACATAATACCTCTTGATTATGTAAATAATATCACAGGAAAAGGATTACAAGTTTATTATAATAATCATGAATGGCGCATTGGTAAATTGGAATTTGTCACAAACAGGGTATTGGATTTAGATATACAACAAAAAATAAATAGCATTCCCCCAGTTTCAACACAAGTCTATGTCTCTAAAGATAATAAGTTAGAAGCTTATTTTTCACTATCAGATCAAATTAAAGATGATACTATAGATGCTATTTCTAAGTTGAATAAAATGAATATACACACAATTATGGTTACAGGGGATAATTTTCAAACAGCAAATGAAGTTGCAAGAACTATTGGAATTAAAGAAGTTTATGCAAATAAACTTCCTCAAGAAAAAGCGGAAATTGCAAAAAAAATTAAAAATGAATATGAAACTATAGCTGTGGTTGGAGATGGGATTAATGATGCGCCAGCTCTTGCAATTGCCGATGTCGGATTTTCAATGGGAAATGGTACAGATATTTCAATGGAAACTTCAGACGCAATTCTTATGCAAAATGATTTAATTCAAATCCCTTTTTCAATAAGCCTATCATTAAAGTTAAAAAAAATTGTTAAAGAAAATATTATTTTTTCATTAAGCATTATAGTAATATTGATTTTCACCAATATTCTTCAATTAATTAATTTACCTCTTGGTGTTATAGGACATGAAGGCAGCACAATTCTTGTAATTATAAATAGTTTAAGACTCTTATATTTTAAAGATGATTTTAAGAACTTTAGTTAAAGAATTAAATAGTATAACAATCATTATTAAGAAAGAATTTGATTTTGAAATGATTAATTGACTTTTTTCAAAAAGGTCTATTTTATGAATATATATAGATATATTTTCAATCTTAAAATCTATTAATAATTGAAATAGCATAAAGCTTCCTTCTCTCTTTCAACTTAAAAAGACTAATAGTATGAAATACTAATAAAGTAGCGTTGTACGATATCTAATTACCACCCCCCTTCAAAAGAGTTTCTATAATTAGGAGTTGGAGAAGATTGCCGACGATATTGATGTCTCATAGGCCAAGCCGTCCAACCTTGGCTACCTTATCCATAAAACCTATTAAAAATAGACTAAGCAGAAATGACTGGTTAATCTTATAATACGAACAGGTCAATTCATTAGAAAATAGAGTTTTTATTAAATTACCACTTTAAGAATTTAGTGTTGTTCGTAAGGGACTACTTAAGATCATTATCTAATAAAGTGTCAATTTTGAAAGGTTTTTGTAAGGAAAATCGATGTTGCTTTTTTATTTTCTTTATTATAATTGAATTATAGTTAATTAGAGAGCATTGTTTTTATGAAAAAATTACTTATTGTAAGTGTAGGATTTGCCATATGCTTATTAACTGCATGTTCGCCACAGACATTGCAAACAATTGGTTCAACTAAATATTATGTAAAAATTGTTGATGATGGTGAGAAATATAAAGAATCAGGTTATTCCAGATATAAATATAATATGACGGGTTTTGATGAAAATGGAGAGTTAAAAAGACTCTCTTTTACAGCTGAAAACCAAGTTGAAAAAGAGTCTTATTTAAAAGTTTATTACAAGAAAGATGAAGTGATTACCTATGAAGAGGTAGATGCTGATAACGTCCCTAAAAAGGCACAGGAGTTATTGGAAGGGAAGGGAACTAAAAGTTCTCTTTAACAAAAGACCTAATCTCTGACTATATCAAACTAATATTATTAGATAAAGCTAGTAATATTAGTTCAAAAACACTTCATTATTGAGACACATTCTGATTTTGAAACGATTAAAACACATACATATTATGTATGTGTTTTTGCTATACTTATATCTATTAATTAATGTAATTACTAAAGGTCGGTACAATAATACTTGAAAGTAAAAGATTAATATTGAAATTTTCATTTTCTATGGCATAAATTTTCTCTACTAAATCGCAATTTTTTATATGAAGTTAAAGAACTATAAAAAGTGTAAGGAGCAATTTATATTTTCTCCATTTCTCCTCCCTCTAATACTGTACTTTTACTTATTCGCTTTCCAGCAATTTAAATTTATCTTCTAATGTTTGAAGCCCTTTATCTATAATATTTTTTTGTTCTATTAAATTTTTTTGATGTTCTAAAAATATATCTTTTCGTTTCATTTTGGTAGAACTTCCTTGATGATACAATTCAGCAATTTCTTTTAACTTTGATACAGGCATATGTGTCTGACGCATACATTTTATAAACTCAATCCAATATAGATCCTCTACTGAAAAATCTCTATAGCCATTCTTATTTCTGGTAACAAATGGAAAAAGCCCTGCTTTGTCATAGTATCGAATAGTATGTTCACTGATGCCTAAATTATCGGCTACTTGCTTTACTTGCATAATTTACCTCCTAAAAAAGGTGACTTTATAAAGTCACCTTTTTGGTCTATTTAATAAGTTGAACTAGTAAATCTTCATAGTCATTATGGATAATAGCTTCAAACCCAAATGTTGATACCATATCACTCTTTAATGACTCCACAGTGTTATAACCAATGAGTTCAGGATCATCTATT
Source organism: Staphylococcus casei (assembly GCF_030294405.1). Taxonomy (NCBI): domain Bacteria; kingdom Bacillati; phylum Bacillota; class Bacilli; order Caryophanales; family Staphylococcaceae; genus Staphylococcus; species Staphylococcus casei. The sequence continues at coordinate 3,536 of NZ_CP125721.1, read as the reverse complement.
TTTAAACCAATTCGTTTAATGTCATTATGGAATAAATTATTTTGATGAGATAGCTCAATTATTTCTTCAGCTAAAGATTTAACGTAATTATTACTTGGCAAAGATACGTTCTTATCATCTATGACCTTTTCTTCCGTAATAATCTTAATATCTGTTTCATTTTCTTTAAATATTGCTAAAAAGTAATACATATCAAAATGACCTCCTTATTCTTTAAAGTTAACTAGCGTGTCGTATAACCGCCATTTGCAAATAATGTTTGTCCATTTATCCACCAACCATCTAAAGTTAAGAAAGTGATAATCGGTGCGATGTCTTCAATATTTGTAAGCTGATTATGAAGTGCTTGAGATTTATGGAATGCCACAGCATCTTCGCCTTCTTGAGGGTAGAAGAAAGGTGTATCCATTGGTCCAGGAGCCACCGCGTTAACTGAAATGCCTCTATCCATAAACTCTGATGATGCTGCGCGTGTATAATGCTCGACGGGCGCTTTTCCTCCAGCGTAAGTTGAATAAAATCCTGTATAAGCAGCAAGCAATGCAGTCGCTAGAGTGATAATTTTACCATTATCATTCATAGATTTTTCAGCATATTTAATAAAGAAATAAGCTGACTTTGCATTGATGTCTGCCATACTATCGAACTCTTCTTCAGTCGTTTCTGAAATAGGTTTTTTAAGTACTTTTCCTACTGTATTTATTGCAATATCAACTTTTCCAAACGTCTCTTCAGCATGTTGAAATAAAGCTTGGACATTACTAACCTTAGTTAAATCACCAGAAAATAATGTACCTTCTCCACCTAACTCTTCAACTTTTGAAAGTGTAGCTTTAGCATCATCTAAAGACTTTTCATCATGATAATGGATTACTAATTTAGCCCCATCTTTAGCGTAAGTAGTGCTTAATAAGCCACCAAGGTTCTTAGCACCCCCAGCAATAACTACAACTTTGTCTCGTAAACTATTAAATTTACCCATATTATATAACCTCCTTTGAATATATTTCAATCATAAACCTTAGACCGCGATATCAGGCAAGTGTTTATCTGATGTTTTTTGGAATCGGTTTCGTTGGAATGATAACTGGTTCAATAGCAACTTATTTTCTGAAAGGTAATAAGAAGTCTAATATAAAAGGTCGTTTAAAAATAATAGGCAAAGATTAATTAAAATCATCAGAAATTAAACAACTAAAAGTTTAAGTATAATTAAAATAATTTTTAGGTCGACCTAATTTATGCTATAATATTCATTGATAAATTTAATGTTCAATGAGGAGATTTTTAAAGTGAAGAAAAGTTTAGAAGAAATAAATGGAAAAGTTTCTTTTGATAGCGAAGCAAATGGTATCAAGAAACTAATAATGTATCTAGGCCCTGGCCTTCTTGTTGCCGTAGGCTATATGGATCCAGGTAATTGGATTACTTCAATGGCAGGAGGAGCACAATTTGGATATACATTATTATTTATAATATTATTATCGAGCTTATCAGCCATGTTACTTCAAAGTATGTGCGCTCGTTTAGGTATTGCGAGTGGTATGGACTTAGCTCAAGTAACTAAACACATAAGTAATAAGCCGTTGTCGATAGCAGCTTGGATTGTTACAGAGTTAGCAATTATGGCTACAGATATTGCAGAGGTCATTGGTAGTGCGATAGCATTAAATCTACTTTTTGATATACCTTTAGTAGTGGGAGTAACTATTACTGTATTAGATGTTTTACTTTTACTAGTAATTATTAAATTTGGCTTTAGAAAGATTGAAGCTATCGTAGGTGTATTAATTTTTACAGTTCTTTTTATCTTTGTATTTGAAGTTTACTTTGCTTCTCCAGAATGGAGTGCTGTTTTAGGTGGCTTTATTCCAAGTACAGAAATAGCTACTAACAATGGTGTGTTATACATAGCTTTAGGTATCATTGGTGCGACAATCATGCCTCATAATTTGTATTTGCATTCTTCAATTGTTCAATCACGTAACTACATACGTGAAAGTAAAGCTAAGAAAAAAGAGGCTATTAAATACGCTATTATTGATTCACATATACAACTTTCAATTGCGTTTATTATTAATTGTTTGATTTTAATATTAGGTGCCGCTCTATTCTTTGGTAATGGTGAAGACTTAGGACGATTTTATGATTTATATAATGCTTTACGAGAATCGGATTTTGCAGGAGCTATAGGTGGTGCTGTTATGAGTACATTATTTGCCATAGCTTTGCTAGCTTCAGGGCAAAATTCAACCATTACGGGCACATTATCAGGACAAATTGTCATGGAAGGGTTTTTAAATATAAGAATTCCTCAATGGGCAAGAAGATTAGTCACTAGACTAATCGCTGTGGTTCCTGTATTCATCTGTTTATGGTTATATGGTTCAAGTACTTCTAAAATTGAGGATCTATTAATTTTCACACAAGTGTTTTTAAGTATTGCATTACCCTTTAGTATTATTCCTTTAACGTTAGCAACCAATAACCCTAAAATAATGGGAAAAGAATTTACAAATAAAACATGGGTTAATATTATTGCTTGGATTTTAACAATCATATTAAGTATATTGAATATATATCTAATTATAGAAACACTTAATGAGTTTTTATAAAAATTCATTAAAATTAAAAAATTTGATGTTCGTCAGACTTTCATAAACAATCCTTATTAAGATGAAATTTGTTTTTGAAACGATTAAGAGGCACCTTGGTCAACCAATGGTGCCTCTTTGATATGAATTCTAATAATAACCATCTATGTAAGCGATACCAATAATGTCATTTATTAAACCCTCAGTAAATTGTTAGTGAGCAGAGTTATTGTTATTTTAAATATGTATTATTACACTGTGTATGATGGGCATATAGGGGGGATAGTAATGGTTAACTCTGATAAAAAAGAAATAGAAATAAGCAAAACAAATGAAACACGATCTAATGAAATATCGAAAATGATTGAAGAGGGTGGTTTGGGCGCTGACCAGTATTACACTATAGACAAGCAGCAACCCAATCAAAAAATTTTAATAGAAAATATTGATCAATTCAAAGACGAAATAAGTCAAAAAGATAACGACGATTTAATTGATCTATTAATACTAAATGCTCAGGAAAACATCAACTCAAAAGGTAACCATGCTTTGATTATTATAAAAAAAGAACTGCTTAGCCGAATGTAATAAAAATGAAATTTAAAAAACTGAGACACCTAAAGATTTAGGTGTCTTTGCTATTCTAATAATAAGGAGAAAAAATTTATGAAAGTAAAAGACCAACAACCCTATATCTTAGATAATGAGCTAGGCTCAAGAGAAGAAGTTGAAATAGACGAGCAAAGAATTAGAGAATTAGAAGAATATGATGAGCAAGAAGATAAAAATCCTAATAATAAAATTATTATTTTTACAACTATACTGATATTTATTTTAACCATAATTTTATCTGTTATTATACAGACGAATAAAAAATAGATAAAATCTTTAAAGTTAAAAACGTTCGTTTTTGATACAAAACCTCTTAACTATAAATTAGGA
>NZ_CP125720.1:0-32242 GCF_030294405.1 Staphylococcus casei | reverse complement strand
CCTCTTAATATTAAGTTAAGAGGTTTTGTGTCAAAAACGAAGGTTTACTTAACCCTTCGGGTCCAAATTCTTTATATTGTGCAATCCATCTTTCGATTAAACTTTTAGTCGATATTTCATATTTCTTTGCTAATGCTCTATAACCTAATGAACTATTTAAATATTCTTGAACTACCTTTAATTTAAATTCATATTTATAATGTTTACCCATAAAAATACACCCCAAAAGTTAGACTAAAAATCTAACTTTTGGGGTGCACATCAATTCTAAGAAGTCTTTTTTTATATTATTAATTTGTTTCTATATGCCCTCTTTGTTAATAATGTTAAATATAAATTGAACATTATTAACAAATTTTGAAAAAGGTGTTGGATACGTTTACATAATGTAGTATCATATATTGTCGAATAAAATAATAAGGAGTCTTATAAATGAATACAATATTTGCACATCGAGGTTTACCTAAAATCACACCAGAGAATACATTAGCTTCTTTTGTAAAATGTGGGGAAATTGATAGTTTAAATTGGATAGAAATAGATATAGCTATTACAGCTGATGAAGAATTAATTATTATACATGATGACTTTTTAGATAGAACAACAAACACGACGGGTGAAGTATCTAAATCATATTATGAAGATATTAAAAATGCTTCAGCTGGACTATGGTTCGGGGAACAATACAATAAAGAAACAGTTCCTACATTCAAACAATTAATCGATATTGTAAACAAATATGATCTTAATGTGAATATTGAATTGAAAGGTGTTACAGGCAATAATAGTGTAAACCAATCGAAAAAGTTAATCCAACTTTTAAAAGAAAATCTTGGTTTATTGAATGACAATATTAAAGTGCTTATATCTAGTTTTAATTTTACGTTATTAAAATTAGCTCAAGAATCATTGCCTGAAGTTGAAAGAGCTGTTTTATTTGAAGAACATGCATTTTATCCAGATTGGCAATCAATCGTCGATTATTTAGGATCTAAAACTATACATATAGAGGATAAAGGATTAACAAAAGAAAAGGTTAATCATATTATTACTCAAGGTTATACTTTAAATGTTTGGACAGTAAACGATAAAGGAAGAGCTAACGAACTGTTTAATTGGGGCGTAAACGGCATATTTACAGATATAGCCAATGAGTTACTACACCTAAGTTCGGAAGAAACGGTGCAGTAATATGAATATGTTAATTGAAAAATTAGGCTTAAAAAATAGAAAAGACCTAGTAGGTTTCTTTTCTGTTTTAACAGCAGGACAACTTATATACTCAGGTTTTGAAGCCTTCAAAGGAACTTTTTACAATTTATTACTTGAAGTTTTGAACATATCTAATTCAGAGTTAGGCGTTATATTTAGTTTAATTGGTATATCTGTATTCTTCTATATACCTGGCGGATGGATAAACAACAGGTTTTCTGTTAAATCTATATTAATTTTTGGTTTGGTCGTTCGCTTTGTTACCATGACTGTCGTAATAATGTTTTCTCCCTCATTTAGTATTTTAAAAATAATTGCCATTATATGGGGAATAGTGGACGCTTTCTTTTGGCCAGCAGTATTAAATGGAGTTACTTTATTTACTAACGAAAATAAACGTGCACTCGGTTTTGGTCTCTTAGAATCGGTGAGACGAGCAGAAGAAATGCTAATGAATTTATTAATCGTTGCTGTTATGGCACTCTTTAGTGGACTTATTATATTTAAAGGAGGTATGTTGATATATAATTTATTAATAATACCTCTTATTTTCTTAATTATTAAGTATGTACCTAAGAATGGTATAGCCGTAGAGGGAGAAATCAATGAAAGTGATACATCAAATAAGTCACTCGAAGCGCTTAAGGGAATCTTTTTTGTTTTCTCAAAACCAAAGCTTTGGCTTGCTTCAATCAGTGCTTTAACTATATATTGGTGTTACATAATTTTAATCTATAGTGTCCCATATTTACAAAACATGTATAATTTATCGACGTCGCAAACAGCATTATTTGGGATTTTTAATACTGGTTTAATGGGCGTTTTAATGGGTCTTGTAGCTGGAGTTGTTTCAGATTTCGTTTTTAAATCTTCATCTAAATTGATTTCTGTTGCTTTATTAATTTCGGCTATCACATTATCGATTGTTGTATTTTTTAAAGTGGGTATGATTTTCAGTTTTGTACTTTTAATCTTATTCTCAGTAACTACCTTTTTATCTAAAAGCGTTATTTTAGCTCCGATAGCAGAACTTAAGATACCTGAGAAATATATGGGGTCTGCAATGAGCATAGGATCTTTTGTTGCTTACGCTCCAATATTTTGGGTTTATACCATGAATGGGTCATTACTTGATTTGTATTCTGATGATAAAATCGTTGCTTACGAATTGATATTTAAAATAGGTATAGGAATAGCTATTTTAGGTAGTTTATCCTCCTTATTATTAGTTATTATTAACAAACGAAAAAGCGGAAATACTATATAAGTGAATTAGGTGTACTTTTTTATTCCACCACTGCAATAAACGAGGTTTCAAAGGTATTAAAAAAGCAGCGATAATTATCGCTGCTTTTTATTTATAACTACGTACTACTGTTTTTTCATAATTAGAAATAAATTCTTCTATAGAATCTAAAGAATTACTAAAAAGTGTTTTTTCTCTATCAGTTATAGTTAAAAAGCCATTTTTAACCATGTCATCATACATATTTTCCATTGGATGATAATAACTGTTTATGTTATAGAATATACAAGGACTATCATTTTTGCCAACACCTGCCCAAGATATCACTTCTGTTATTTCTTCCAAAGTACCTGGGCCCCCAGGAAGAGCTATGCAAGCTTGCCCTAATTCTATGAATTTAGATATTTTTAGATATTTCTTGTTTATATTGTTTATACATATCAGTATTATTTACTTTTTTATCAATCTCTATTAATAATTGTTCAGTATATTCTTTTGATAAGTTAGCCTTATCTTTACAATACTTTTGCCATTCTAGTATAGGATCTATTTCACTCACAATACCATTCCTCAATATTGGGTAAGATGAATACAAGATATCCTGCTAGTCCATGAATACCATTAGATTCTTTCGCAATTAGCGTGTGTAATATGAGGTGTTCAAATAAATCGCAGTAAACTAAATTTTCCTTCTTTTGATATTCGTAATCATATCTATAATTACGAATAAACTGAGGGTTTGAAAGATTATCATACTGATCTTCGAATATATGATGGCAATATAAGCCTTCTTTAGTTTTTGAAAACTTTCCTTTACTAATGGATTTGATTTCTCCATTCAGGAATTTTTTGTAAGACTTTTCTTTATAGTAGTCATCTGTAACTTCGCCATACTTTTTAATCAATAGCGTAATAACTTTTGAATAGGACATTTCAAGCAAACTGCTATAGTATTTATATTTCTCTTCATGATTAATGATCATATTTTTTATATTCCCTTCCCAAAAAGTTTACATAATAGGCCGTTATCAGAACTACACAAACATTTTCTGTAAAAAGCCTTGTTTACGTAATTTTAACTCATCAATTTTTTGAGTTTGCTTATCAATTAATATATCTACTTTATTTAAAAACCCGCTAATTTTCTGTTGTTCCTCATATATTGGAACGTTTAATAATAGTTTTTCAAAAACTGCTTTATTTACAATTTGAGTAGCAGTTTTACCCGCTATACTTTTCATTAATTTGGATACATCTTCAAAAGCATAATATAAGTAATCAACATCATAATTATCATTAGGTATAACTGCGTTAATCTGTTGATTACAGGAACCTTCTATTCTTAAAATTGCATTTTTTCCTATACTAGCTATACAAGTAATTAATAAAGTGTTCTTAGGTAATTGTCTAGCCTTGCTAAATCCTTTTTGGCTTAATTGATAGCCTGAAGTATAAATATTTTTTTTGTTAGAAATATCAGTTGGTGTTACCCAAACATACTGATTTGAGTTCCAATAGTCATTATCTTTTTTGCTTGGAGTATTCCCCGTAACTACTTTACCAATATCCGAAATTAATTTGTCTTCCCACTCAGGATACTCATTCCCACTCTCATCTTTAAATCTCAACTCTTGAGAAAAAATCTTTTGCATATATCCCTTTTTCTGTTCTTCTAGTAATGAAAGTTTTTGTTCTTCCAATTCAATTTGTTGGTCGAGTTTGCTGAAAAATTCACCGATTTTTTGTTGTTCATTTAATGATGAAATATTTATTTTAAACGTTGAAAAATCATTAAAACTAATTGATTTTCCATCTCTAATACCATATATCATAGAATCCAATTTTTTTATAAACCAACTTCTTTTAAAGTAATATTTAAAAAACATTTCATCTATATTGTCATCATTTTTTCTTAGAACAGTATATGCCGGACTAACTAAACCTAATAAATTGTTATACTCAAATCCTCCCTGAAACGAGCGCAAACTAATTATAAAATCACCCGGCAGAGTCTTTTTATAGCTTTTTAGACTCTTATTATTAAATTGTATATCTTTATCTAATTCCTCACGCAATACCATTCCTCTATCTTGTGTAGCTGATAAAGGCTGTAACATTCCAGAATGGTTTTTATCAGAAATTGATGAAAATAATTCATCCGCTCTCGTCTCTTCCCACTCCCCATCAAACTCTGGGAATCTTAATTCTGGTACTTTTTTCACTTCATTAGTCATGTGTCACCACTCCTAATTCTTTTAAGTAGCTTTCTATTTCTTGCTCTACGTCTGCGATTTCATGATCGATTTGATTTAAATCTTTTTGGACTTGTTCTAAATCTACTGGTTCTTCTTCTTCAAATGTATCGACATATCTTGGGATATTAAGGTTATAGTCATTTTCTGCGATTTCTTCTAAACTTGCCGGGTAACTATACTTATCTAATGTTTCTCGATTTTTATACGTTTCAACAATTTTTTCAACATCTTCAGTTGTTAAATGGTTTTGATTTTTACCTTTTTCAAATGATTGCGATGCATCAATAAACAATACATTGTCATCTTCTTCACGACACTTTTTAAAGACAAGTATACTTGTTGGTATCGATGTCCCAAAGAATAAGTTGGATGGTAAACCGATGACCGCATCTAAATAGTTCTTTTCTTTAATTAAGTACTGACGAATAACGCCTTCAGCTGCGCCACGGAATAACACACCATGCGGTAAAACGACAGCCATTGTACCATTATCATCTAGGTGATAGATCATATGTTGAATAAATGCAAAGTCTGCTTTTGATTTAGGAGCTAATTTTCCATAATTACTAAAACGTGGGTCTTCTAAGAATTGTGGATCTGAACTCCATTTCGCACTATAAGGTGGATTGGCAACGACAGCTTCAAAACGTTCGTCTGAAATGGCTGGATCTTCTATCGTATCCCCATTTTCAATTTTAAAATTCGCATAGTTTACATCATGTAACAACATGTTCATACGTGCTAAGTTATACGTTGTACTGTTGTATTCTTGACCATAATATTGACGCACATCGGCTTCACGACCAACACGAAGGAGTAATGATCCCGATCCACATGTAGGGTCATAAACACTTTTGAGGTCTTTTTTATTGGCTGTTACGATTTTAGCTAAAATCGTTGAAACTTGTTGAGGTGTGTAGAATTCTCCAGCTTTTTTACCTGAACTTGCTGCGAACTGACCAATTAAGTATTCGTAAGCATCACCTAACATATCAATCTCCATATCACTATGAACAAAGGGTAATGTAGATATCTTCATCATTACTTTTGAAATCAATTTTGTACGTGCAGCATTAGAGTTACCCAAACGTGAAGAATTAAGGTCTAAATCATCAAATAAGTGAATAAAGTCATCTTCACTATCGTGACCCCGTGTAGAATTTTCTATGTTTTTAATCGCATTACTCAGGTCTTCCATTTCAAAAACTTGTTTCTCAATTTTTTTAACTAAGTGACTAAATAGATATTGTGGTTCAATCACATAACCGATACGTGAAATAAATTCTTGTTCTAAGACGGGTCTATAATCTTCATCTGCCATCGCAGTTTCATAATCTATATTGTCTTCAGCTAAGAGTATTTGTGCTTGTTCTTCAATTTTTTCACTTAAGAAACGATAAAAAATCATACCTAAGATATAGTTTTTAAATTCATTTGCATCCATATTGCCACGTAAGTCATCAGCGATAGACCATAGATTTTTTTGTAATTCAGCTTGTTGTTGACGTTGTTTTTCCGTAATAGACATTTAATTGTCCTCCTTGAATAAAGTGTTTGTTAAAAATTGTTTTTTTAATCGGCTTTGTTTTTGTTTTAATATATTCAATCGTTTTTCTTTAACCCCGATATATCCAATCAATCTTTGTTTCTCTAAAGTAGGTAAAGTTATGTGTAATGATTTTAACTGTTGGTGGGTTAATTTTTTAATTGTTGAACCGCCCTGCATATATTGCTTATATTGTGATTGTACTTCTGGTGCTAATTGAAACCAATAGACTAAAAAAGTAGGTTCCAACAATTCAGAAGTAACTTCAATTTTTGTATAGTTATAAGGTAAGATTGAGCCATCATGTTTCGAACTCACTAAAGTACATTCACCTGTCATCATACTTATGACAATATCATCTTTATGTACAACGGTTGCTCTTGATGTATCTTTTAATCTTATGACTCTAGGTTGATATGTGTCATCTATGGTTAAACCTAAATCTATATCTAACATGTTTTGATCATATACCATATAATGATCCCCTATGCCGCTCTCATCGACTTCTAAACGTTGTATTAATGTGCCACTTTGATAATTAACATAATCTTTTAACATACCAAACCTCCTGTAGTTATGATTTTCTACAAAACAAATATAGCATGTCTTCAAAATAAAAACAAGTGTAGTTTTTGAAAACTACACTTGTTTTGAGTTAAACACTATATTTTTTAACCATGTCTTTGATAAATGATTTCACACGTTTTATTTTTTTAGTACGTATTAAAAGACCGCCAGAAACGCCTTGTTCAATTAAGTTATTATTTAAATGGCCACTAAATTCAAATTCCTTAACTAACGATTTCAATAATTCTAACGGATAATCTGTTTCCTCAGAAAATTGTTCCAGCTCTCCGACTTTCACTTTAGATTCATAATTATAATAAGCATCATCAATTGAATCACCTTCATTTAAGTTCGGTACGACTTTATCTAGGAATGTTCGAATTAAATCGGATTTCAATCTCAATTGATCATCATCAGCTTTATCAAGCACTTTACGAATCTCTTTAATATCTTTTGCTTGTTGTTCTGTATCACTTAAATCAATTTGATTTAATAAATCTAAAATATACTGAACATTAATCAAATCATTGCGTAAAATCTCAATATTAAAATCAATATTGTCTAATATAGATTCTCCCTCTACAGTCTCTTTATCAGGTCGTATCACTTTATCATAGATATCTAAATATTTACCTTTATAATCTTCATATGTTTGTTCATCAATACCTAATGTTTCCTCATCAAATGCAAATTCATCAAACGTTTTTAACTTTTGCATATGCTTCGCTAACTCACGATATGCAATAACAAAGTCACGCTGATCTTCTTCTCTTTCTAATTGGTCTACAGCTTGAGGTGTTTCAGCTAATTCAAATAGTTCAATCAGAGCCTGTTTGAATTTCGTTAAATATGCTTGGAACGATAAGCTTAACACCGTATCTGTATTATCTGTTTTAGAAAATAGCTCAATGGCTTCATCTGTCTTTTCTTTTAAATTTCTATAAGCAACAATATTTCCATACGGTTTCGTTGGTTCTTCAACACGATTGGTACGTGAATAAGCTTGAATAAGCGAATGATGTTGTATATTACGATCAACATATAGCGTATTAAGCTTTTTACTATCGAAACCTGTTAAGAACATATCAACAACGATAAGGATATCTAATTTTTGATCGGCTAATCCTTGTTTGACACGGTTTGATACATCATTGAAGTAACCATCAAACGTATCCGTTGAGAAATTTTTATCAAAGGTCTCATTATACGTTTGAATGATACCTTCTAATATATCTCTTCTCGTTTGTTCATCCATCGTATCATCTATGGCTTCATTATCTTGATAACTGAATATTGTCGTGACATTAAAATTATGTACGCCTTGTTTCTTCAATTTTTGGAAAACACGATAATATTGAATCGCCATTGGAATACTTTGAACGGTTAACATACCTGTGTACATTTGATCACGTGTTTTCTTATTATGGTTCGCAATAATATGTTCTGCTACTTTTTGAACACGTTCGTCTGCCATCCATATTTCAGCTTCATTAATTTTATTAACATAACCATCTTCGGTAATTTTTTCACTGCGATCAAATGTATTCATATATTCAACAGAAAAACCTAGCACGTTGCCATCTCTAATCGCATCTTTGATTAGATAATGGTGTAGACATTCTCCAAAAATATCCGCAGTCGCGCGTCCATCTTGACTCGCATTCTCTTCAAATCTAGGTGTTCCCGTAAAACCAAAGTATTGGGCGTTTCCGAAATGTTGTCTGATGATGCGGTGCATTGAACCAAATTGCGTTCGATGACATTCGTCAATAATGAAAACGACTTTATCTTCTTTATAACGTTCCATTGCTGGATGCCCTGATTTAATCGCATTATCCATTTTTTGAATCGTCGTAACAATTAGTTTCCGTGTAGGATCATCCATTTGTTTGAGTAACTTTTTAGTATTGAATGTCCTATCAACAGAATCTGACTCAAACTTATTAAATTCCCCTAAAGTTTGACCATCTAGGTCTTTGCGATCAACTAAGAATATAACTTTCTTAATATCTGATTCTTGCGCTAATATTTGACTCGCTTTAAACGATGTGAGGGTTTTACCACTCCCTGTCGTATGCCAAATATAACCATTGTTATTTGTTTCTATAGCACGATTTAACAAAGCCTCTACAGCATAGACTTGATATGGTCTTAAGGCCATTAATATTTTATCTGTTTCATTAATAATCATATAACGGCTAATCATTTTAGCAATATGGCACGGTGTTAAGAAAGATTCAATAAAATCTTTAAGCACATTAATACGCTCATTTTTTTCATCGCTCCAGTAGAACATATGACTTTTCATGATTTTTTGATCGCTATTCGCGTAGTAGCGTGTTTCCATTTTATTACTCACAACAAACATTTGTATGAATCTGAATAGCCCTGTATAGTTTTGACGACGATAGCGTTCAATTTGATTAAAAGCTTCTGTAATCGCAACACCACTACGTTTAAGTTCAATTTGAATCAAAGGTAACCCATTAATTAAAACGGTTACGTCATAACGACTCTTGTGTGTATCATTCACGCTTACCTGATTTGTGACTTGAAATGTATTTTGACACCACTTTTTTATATTCATTAAGCTAAGATAAACTTTTGTTTCATCATCACGTTCTAGTACATATTTATCTCTTAATATTTGAGCACTTTCAAATACACTTTTATCACTTATATCAATCATGATACGTTTAAACTCACTATCTGATATAGGTGTACCCTCTAATTTATCTGCATTTCGTTCATTTAAAATACGTCTAAAATTCTCTTTCAATTGTGTTTCGTTGCGCAATGATACACGCTCATACCCCAAATCTTGTAGCTGTTTAACTACATTTTCTTCTAAACCATATTCACTTTGGTATCCCAATTTAATCGCTCCACCCTATCAATCTTTAATATAATTAAATAATAACATATAAGATATATATAATTATTTATCTTATACTAACCATTTACATAATCGATAATTATCAGAAGTTCTAGCATAAAAAAGCACTACAAGTTCATGAGCTTGTAGCGCTTTTTATTGTGTTAATTACCAAACAACCGACTCCAGAAACCTTTTTTAGGTGGTTTTTCTTCCTTATCTTCGTATTCATTATCTATTTCTTCGAATTGTTTATCGTCTATTGTGGATGGTTCTTCATTGAGGTTTTCATTCTCTTTCTCTTCAGGTATATCTTTATGCTGCACCTCTGTAGGCTGTTCCCATTCTTGTTGTTGATCAGTATCTTTAGACTCTCCAGTAAATGTTGCTTCTTGTACATTAACATTTTGTCTCTCATTAACAGACGTATCAAAAGAATAATTAAGTCGTCTTTCTTCCTCTAATTGATCTTCTAATTTTTTAATCTTTTTATTACTTTCTAATGCTAATACTTGTTGATTTTCAAGCAATTTCGACCTTTCTTGCAACTCTTTTCTGTAAAATTCAATTGTTGTTTCATGACGACTTTCTTGCTTTTCAATTTGATTATTCAAAGTATCAATCTGGTTTTTAAGAATCTCCACTATTTGAGCATCAGTTTTAGATTCAACGTCAATATTATCTTGGTCTTTTTTTTGTTTACTTTCAGCAACATTTTCAAATCCATATTTCTTCTTATTTTCATTTACTCTTTGAACTATTTTTTCTATGTCGCTATCTTCTTTAATAAACGAAGTGTTTTCCTGTTTTATTGTTTCTATATTCAATCTTTTAATATTATTAAAAATTGTTTGCTTACTAACTTCTAATTCTTCACTCAAAGCTTTCACGCTTCTCATATCATCAACCCTTTATAAAATGTTTATCAACCCTTTATAAAACAGTATAAACTCATAAAGCTTGATAATAAAGTTATTACAATATTAAAAACGGTTCCCGTCAATCGTTTCATCAAAGGTTCGCAAAGGGTTGATGGTTTTTATCAAAGGTTTATAAAGGGTTTGCAAACCTTTGATAAGCCTGCATTTTCCCTTTTATAAGGTTGTTCAAAGTGATATAATAACCTTAACATGACAAAACCCCAACTACTGGTAATAGTCGGGGTTTGGTGATAAAACGTTGCAGCACGTTTATAAATCTTTTGATATCTGTATTATATACAACTATATCATCAAAGTGCAAGCAGAAAATTTATGTGTTCTTGTAATGTTTTATTACCTCTATCCAAAACTTTAATAGGAAAGGGGTTTTTATTATGCCTAGAAAAAATATAAAAAATCAAGCCAATCAAAATTTCTATATGCTACATAAAGTTTTATTTATCAACGAAAAATATAAAAAGCTAAGTGATAGTGCTAAAGTTACCTATGCAATTCTTAATGATAGAGTTAGTTTATCTATTAAAAATAATTGGATAGATCAAAATGGAGATATATACTTTATTTTTACTAATGAAAATCTTCAAGAAGTGTTAGATAAAAGTAAAAATACAATAACTAAAATAAAAAAAGAGTTACAAGAGGTTGGTTTACTGGAACAAGTTAAAACCGGGTTTAATCGACCGAACAAACTATATCTTCATGAAATAGAAACGAATATAACTATTGAAAAAGAAATACAAAATAGTACTTCGAACGATGACGAATCGAGTGATATCAAGGACTCCCAAATAATGGGACTCCAGAATCCCAAACAATGGGACTCCAGAATCCCAAATGATGGGACTCCAGAATCCCAAAACTTAGACCCTAATGATACTGAATTTAGTAATACTGATTATATAGAGACTGAGAACAATGATACGAATGATTTGAATGATACACCTAACAATATTTCTGAAAACGCTCATTCGAATCATACAAATCATCAACAAACTGAATTTAATAATGATGCCTTAAAATTCCAAGTGCTTGAAGAATTGCCACAACAAATCAAAGATTACTTAAGTAATTTTGAAATTAGAGAAATTCGTATTATTAAAAGTGTTTTACTTAAAGGAAAAAAATCATTTAATAATGCTCATGATACATATTACCGTTTAGAAGACGTGGAGTTCGAACTTATCAGTGTCTTAAAACGATTTAAAGCGATGTTGCTACAGAAAAATGAAACGGTTGAAGCTATGCAGGGTTATTTGATGCAATCGATTAAAGCTGAACTAGAAGAGATACATGCGCTTAATATGCGTCGTCAAAATATGCCTAAGTACAATATCTTTAACGAATAATTCAAATGAGCTTACAGCAATCAAAGAAACCTCTAAATATTCGGTTAAGTCATCTGAATTTTTAACTGATGATGACGAAAGAAATCAAAAAATCGTGAACGATTTGGAACGTTAGCTTAAAAGCTAGCGTTTTTTTTATGCTTTTTTGCCCCTGCGGGAACTATAGCGTTCAACCTGTATGGTTGACCAGTTTTACTATGCAAATTAAAATTTGCATGTAACTGGGCAGTGTCTAAAAAATTCGACACTGTTTTTGCTCAAATTTTTGTTTGTGAAACAGCATATATTTATTTGGCTCATATTTGCGTTTTAAGAGCTTATATATGTTTTTAGGCATAAAACTATATGATTTACCCCTAAATCTTTAAAACACCCCCTTAAAATTCAAAATAAAGGTATTTAAATTTTAAATCGTTCTTGTGATAGAGTTTACTTAAAAAGGAGCGTTTTCTATGTCTATTTTAATGTGGATTGGGATTTTTGTTGCAGTTTTTATTGGTGGTATGGGAGTGTTTTTATCTTACTATTTTGGAAAAAAGAAAAATAAATAGCCCACGTATTTATGCCGAGAAAATTTATTGACCAATTTTGACCTTTATGTTATATATATAGTGAAAATAGTTATATGCTTTATAGGGAGGGGTTGATATGAATTTAGATAAAAATTCAAAAAAACTAATTCCTTTTAAGAATATGTCTGATTTTGATGGTGTATTTGAATTTATCCCTTTTGTTGAATTCGAATTCAACAGTAATTGGGAAGCGTATTTAAATGATTTGGATTATGTCAAAAATATTAATCAAAAAATAGGTTAAATATGATAAGGAGTGATCGTTATGACTTATGATTTAAAACCATTTGGAAGAGATTATTTTGATATGACACCTAGTGAATTGTTTAGAGATTTTGGAAGACAATTTTTTAGTAATTTCCCTAATGAACAAGGTATAAAAACTGATATTAGTGAAAAAGACGATAGATATGAATTAAAAGCAGAGCTTCCAGGATTTTCAAAAGACCAAATAGATATTTCTTATGAAAATGGGACGCTAATAATTTCTGCTGAAAATAATCAGGTAAATGAAGAAAAAGATGATGAAGGTAAAGTCATTCAAAAAGAAAGATCTTATAGTAACGTGAAGAGAATGTATTCACTTAATAATATAGATGAAGATAATATTGGGGCTAAATTTGAAGATGGTATTTTATCTGTAGATTTACCGAAAACTGAGAATAATCAAAGAAAAGTAATAGATATCAAGTGATAGTTAAAAAGAGATGTGAATCTAATTTCACATCTCTTTTTTTTATTTTGTATTATGTTTTGCTAAACGTTATGACAAAAGTTAGATCACGCATTTATGCCGAGAAAATTTATTCATCGTTGTTAAGGGTTCCGAGGCTCAACGTCAATAAAGCAATTGGAATAAAGCAACTTTTTTAATTTTTAGTCATAATTCTACAGTTGGAGTTCCAACATGCTTCCTTCTTCTGATTTCATGAAGCCGTTTTTTTTATAAAAATTTTCTGCTAGTTCTCCACCTGTAATTAGAAAAATTTTATATATTTCATCAAGTTTGAGTGAATCAGAGACAAAATTCATTAATTTTTTACCTATGCCATTTTTTTGAAATTTAGGTATAACATGAAATTCATCTATACAAAATTGGTTCATGCCGCTGAAATAATAATCTATTCTTCCGATACACATTGCGATTACTTTATTATTTTCTTCGATTACATATCCTTTAGAATTAAATCCGCTCATTGTGGCTTCAATTCTAAGTAATGCTTCTTTTTCAGTCCATTTGTTATACCATGGATCTCCCTCATAAGCTGAAACTAAATTTTTAGCACAAGCAGTATAGTCTTTATTTTGAATACTTCTAAATTTCATATACATCCCTCTTTTTGATTGTATATATTTTCTGTTATTACTGTTTTTTATTATGGTTTTAGAAACTCGTTTTCAACTCGTTTCTAAAATCAAAATCAACTTAAATACAATTCCTTAATTTTTTCCTCATCAAAACCCTTAGTAAAATCTAAAAAATAAGGGATTTGCCACTTCTGTGTACTAACAGCCGTTTTATTCAAATCCCTTTCCCAACTAGGATAAACGCGAATAGCCATTTTACCTTTATGTTTTTCAGAACTAATAATTCCTTTTTTAAACAATAACTCTTTAGGAAAGATAAATTGACCTTTTTTAGATCCATCTAAAATATTAATAATCAACTTATCTTTTGACTCCTTAAAATTAAAAGGTCTATTTTTATTAATCTCATTCTTGCACCAAAACGCAACAAAATAACCTACTTTTTTAGGGGTTTTTTTAGCCAATCTACTTTTAAATTTAACTCCACTAAACTCAAAATTAAAAGCCTCATATTCTTGATTCCATTGTTCAAATTCATGATTTATCAAAGAAAATTTATAATCAAACAACGGTATTTCATTTAAAAAATCGATAGAAACATAATTACTATTCATAACAAAACTCCCTTCTACTCAAAATAAATTATAAAGCAATATTGCTTTATTCCAATTGCTTTATTGACGTTGAGCCTCGGAACCCTTAACAATCCCAAAACTTGTCGAATGGTCGGCTTAATAGCTCACGCTATGCCGACATTCGTCTTCAAGTTTAGTTAAGGGTTCTTCTCAACATCAATAAATTTTCTCGGCATAAATGCGTGTTCTACTTCTTGATTTTGAATTTAAAATCATATTTTTCTGCCATCTAATCAAAATCATCATCCTTATAAAAAAATAAAAAATAAACTACGATACCAATAGGGATACCAAATAAAGGCGTTGTGAAAATACTAGCTAAAAAAATCATTAAGCCTAAAAACATAAAATCTTCGAACTTCCACTTTTTATTTAATAATTCTTCCCACATTTGTTTAATACTCATAAATAAAGCATTCCTTTTTAGCAAATTTTATCGCAGGACTTATTAAAAATTTAAATACCCTTATTTTGAAATTTAAGGGGTATTTAGAGCGAACTCTATATTTATATATTTTTATAACTGTATATTTATATATTCTTCTTAAAACGTAAATATGAGCCTTAAAATTTATATTTTTTAACTCTTCAATATCAAAAAAGTCCAAAATTTTGGATTTCCTTCAAATATCGGTTAACTCGGTTAAGAGCATAAGGAGAATATGCTATCATTTGAAATGATAGATCTGGCGAAGCCAGACATTCCAAGACTTTAAATCGTTTTTATTATGATATCAAAAAAATAGAAATGTCTCACTTTTGTGACACATCATATTGTACCTGTCTCACCTTTGTGACACAATATATAGAAAATGTCACAAAGGTGAGACACCCTTTTTTGAAGGCATAATACTTTAATATCATTCTGGATTTCGTTTGAATTTCAAAATAATATTAGCAAGTATATGTACGTAAAACATAAAAAAAATAAGTAAAAAATTTTAAAAAAGGAGTTCAAAATAATGAAGAAAGATTTACTAATTAGAGGTGTAGATAGTGAGTTGTTAGATCGATTAAGTAGATTGGCTAAAGATAAAAATATATCAAGAAACAAATTAATTTTAGAGACTTTAGAGTTATTAGATCCACTTGAAAGTTATCAAAAATTATATGCAGAACAATCTCATCAACAAGCACAAAATACAAAAGTTTTAAAAGAAGTTGCGAGTAAACAAGATAAAATTTTATCATTACTTGAGTCAGTAGATTATTAGTATTCATGATATTTTTGTTTGAAAAATAGAGAGATACATTCTATAAAAACTTTGAAAATTTTATAGAGTATTTAATTCTATGATAAGTCTAATTAAAAAGGTGAGAGATATAATGAACTTTTTTTCTTTTGTATATGAGCTGTTTAAATTATTGTATACACACTTTTCTTTCCCTATAGTTATATTGATATTTATATTACTTTTTAAAAAAGATATCCATAATTTATTTCAAAATATCAAATCATTTTCAATAGGAGATTACTCTATTGAAGTAGATGTATCGGAAAAAATTAAAGCAACTTATGATTCAATTTCTAGTATTTCAGTTGAAAAATATGGTTCTGAAATTTTAAATGAACCTACTAGTTTGGGAGGGGCTGGTGGACCAAAAAAGGATACAGTTGATGAGTTTAAAATTATACATCTTAAAAGTTATACAATTAATTATTATTTGGAAAATGGTTGGTTAGATACTGTAACTACATTATATTGGGCTTACAGTCGCAGGGTAGAATGGGACAAAAAAATGATTGAGAATAAAGAGCGTCCCTTATCTGAAAAGCGTGATTTACATACTGAAAAAGAAATGGGTAAAGAGATAAAAAGATTATATGATTTAGCTATTCAAAATCCTGATATTAAATGGTCTTATGAAGATGTTATGACATTTAGAAAATTGATAATGATTGCAGTTAAACCAATGTTTTTTTCTTAAGAAGACAGGAAAAAGTAAAATATATTTGTGTAATGTACATTTGTGTATATTACACAAATGTACTTCATTGCTCTGATAAAAAATGATTGGGCATTAGTTAAATAAGTAAACTTGTATACTTATTTAATTGTTTATTTCAACAGGCTGTTTAGGTATATATTGCATACAGTATGCATGTATAACATATGCACGCATATTGTATGCAAATAATTAGAAAAGTGATGTGTAAGTTATACAAATGTAATTAACACATGTGTAACTTACATTTGTGTATAAAAAATATATAAGAAATACAGATTATTAAAGCGATAGTGGTAACTTAATATTTGTGAGGATTAACTTCCTAATATCTTTTGTTATATATTCTAGAAATCAATTAGGGAACTATTTAATTTTTCATATTCTGTTATAAGTGGTTTTCATAATTCAACTTATCGGAAGTGCATATGCTTGTAGATTAACAGATGGTATAATAGTGGAGTCGCCTATCTCTGGCGTCAATTTGACGTAGAGAGGAGGTGCATACGCAATGACCGACATCTTTGTAAACATCATGACCACAGCAGCAAGTGGTTGCATCGTTGCTTTATTTGCGAACTGGCTACGCAAACGCAATGATAAATAGGCGACTAGTCACACCAAAAAATCCCCTAACTACTGGCATAGTTAGGGGATTTGGTGCATACATGCACGACATCTTTGTTAATTGCATTATAACATCATAGTGGTTAGGAATGCAAAATCATTAAATTGATATACTATTAAAGGTTCTGTTGCAAAGTTGAATTTATAGTATAATTTTAACAAAAAGGAGTCTTCTGTATGAACTATTTCAGATATAAACAATTTAACAAGGATGTTATCACTGTAGCTGTTGGCTACTATCTAAGATATGCATTGAGTTATCGTGATATATCTGAAATATTAAGGGAACGTGGTGTAAACGTTCATCATTCAACGGTCTACCGTTGGGTTCAAGAATATGCCCCAATTTTATATCAAATTTGGAAGAAAAAGCATAAAAAAGCTTATTACAAATGGCGTATTGATGAGACGTACATCAAAATAAAAGGAAAATGGAGTTATTTATATCGTGCCATTGATGCAGAGGGACATACATTAGATATTTGGTTGCGTAAGCAACGAGATAATCATTCAGCATATGCGTTTATCAAACGTCTCATTAAACAATTTGGTAAACCTCAAAAGGTAATTACAGATCAGGCACCTTCAACGAAGGTAGCAATGGCTAAAGTAATTAAAGCTTTTAAACTTAAACCTGACTGTCATTGTACATCGAAATATCTGAATAACCTCATTGAGCAAGATCACCGTCATATTAAAGTAAGAAAGACAAGGTATCAAAGTATCAATACAGCAAAGAATACTTTAAAAGGTATTGAATGTATTTACGCTCTATATAAAAAGAACCGCAGGTCTCTTCAGATCTACGGATTTTCGCCATGCCACGAAATTAGCATCATGCTAGCAAGTTAAGCGAACACTGACATGATAAATTAGTGGTTAGCTATATTTTTTACTTTGCAACAGAACCCTAATGAGCATGTATAGATTTAATGTAAAAAAATTTTTTAATGAAAGTGGAAAAAATACGTTTAAAGATCGGTTCGCTTTTGACAATTTTAAAACTATTGAAAGATTTGTCATTAATATAAAAATATGTTCCAAACAATATTGAACTTAACGATATTTTTATTTTATATTTATTTTTGCTAATATCAAAAATTTGTTCACCTAACATAATTGATGTATTACTAGATAATAATTGTGCATAAGATATTTTGCCGTTACGATTCCGAACGTATATGGAAGTGTTCTTTGATAAGCCATAGGCTTCATGAGAAAGAGAGAAATGTAGTTTCCCTTTAAAGATTTCATAACCATGCATATAAATCGTAATATTTTTCATATATAATTTATTAGGAAAATTTTCTCCTTTTATTGAATATAAAAATGCCTTATATCTATTTGGTATATTTAAATTATCAATAGTTTGAAGGCTAATATAGTTAAATAATTTAATAGATTCTTTTTTAAAAAAACAATCTTCAAATAGAAACTTATCAACTAATAACATTTGATTGTCTTCATGTATATAACTGACAAAGTGACTGGCAATTAAATGCTGAATATATTCTAATGATTTCCCATAAATTTGAATCGATTTTTGAATTAGAGGCATATAGTTATTTATGATTTGTGGAGAATAACGGTAACGATAACGCCATGCTAATTGACTTAATGAGTTTTCATTTTTCTTATCATAATAATATTTTGCATTTTGTGAAACACCATAGAATCGTTTGTCTAAAAAAATTGTGTTAATAAGTTTAGCATCTTCCCAATATTTAGCATTTTCATCAAAATAATACTTTTCTTGTTCAAATAAAGATTTTTTAAAAACCATTCCACCGATATGATATTGAAGTTCCGTTGGTTGCTCTATAATATCGAAAATTTGTTCGCTTTTTTCTGTTTCTTTTCCACTATTATGATTTATTTGTACACAGTTATGTAATAATAAAATAGGTATACTTAATATAGAAATATTTGGATAGTTATTAAAAAATTTTTGAGCAACCATAAAGAAATTGTCACTTACGCTATCTGAATCATCAAGAAAAGTAACATATTGCGTTGTTAAACTAATTTGACTAATACCGACATTTCTAGATGCGCTCACACCTCGATTCGTTTGATGGATAACCTTTATTTGATTATATTTTTCAAATTGCTTGAGTTTTTGCTTAGTCCTATCTTTACTCCCATCATTGATAACAATAATTTCATCATCTAAATAAGGTAATTGTTTCAGTAATTTATTTAATGTTTTGTCTATTACATTTTCACTATTATATGTGGGGATAATAACTGAAAAAATAAGAATCACCTCCAATGTAATTGGCTAAGGTAAATTTATTATAGTGTCTACTAATTTTTTTTGTGTATCTTTTTTAACTTCGAAAAGTTTTTCATATGAAGATTTATACTCCGACAAAAGATTATAATTATTACTTTTAATTTTTCTCAAACTAGTTATAAGTTGATTCAAATTTAATGCTACTTGTCCTATATCTGAATACTTAATTTGTTTAGAAGGAACATGGTGAAAAGCATATTTGTTATATTGATAGAAAATGATATTTTTTTGTTGGAATAAAAAGTCTACTGCTATAGAAGAAAAATCAGTAATTAAAAATTTAGATTTAGCAATCATATCAGAGATTTCTATATCCTTCATAGATACAAAAGTTATTTCTGTTTCATCAATTTCTAAATATTGAACATATTTCTCAAATTGCGGATGCATCAACACGTTTAAACATAAATTTTCTTCTTTTAAAAAGTTTATAAAGTCTTTATTTCTAAGTAGATCATATATTTTTTTATAAAAATTGCTCTCTAAAAATTGAGGTATAGTTAAGTTTTGCAAACCGCGCTGCCAAGTTGGCATAAATAGAATTTCATTAGTTTTTTGAGGAGAAATTGAACTTTCTGATAAATTGTCATGTCTTGTCATACCAGTTATTAATACGTTACTTTCATTAAAACCTAAAGTTTCAATTATAATGTTCTTTTCATATTTATTATTAGCAGTAATATAATCAATTAAATAATTATTCTTATGTAAATAAGGAGCAATATTGTTCATAATCATACCATGTTGAATTGAGATAATATCTTTCTCTAAAAGTTCTTTTTTATATATTTTTTTATATGTTTCTATGTCATAAGGGATCATTGTTTCTTCAATAGTAAAAGCTGTAATATACTTATCTGCAAGAAGCATAAGTAATTTATGTTTTAATGAGGAAAAATTTACTACTTTGCCCACTTTTTCAACTTTCTTTTTAGACTGACGTGCTGTTTTATCAAGAATATAATAGGAAATAATATCGTTTCTATTTCTGTTTATATATTTAAATAAAAAATATGAATTATCAGAAGCACTATCTTTTCTCTCTGATATAAGCCATATTGTTTTGGAACTAAAATGACGAATTAGGTTAACTAAAATTTTTAAAAATTGTTTTTCTAAGATTAAAAATAAGTTTTTTGAAAAAATTCTTAAATTCCGAAACTTTTGTGTATCTTTCCATGCCTTCGTTTCTTTTACATCAAAATCAACATTTCCCAATTTATCTGCCATTTCTTTTTCAATATAATACCAATAACGTTTACTTCTATAAAGTGTTAAAGCAGACAAAGCTTCGTCATAATAATTTTTGAATACTAGTCTATAGACAAGGTGTAAATTAGTATGTTTTCTTAGTTGTAATAATTTAATATTATTAAATTTTTGATTTATTAGAATTAATAATCTAATTTGTGTATTCTTGTCAATTTTTCTTTCAAAAACTTGATTATCGATAATAAAATCTAAAAATTTAACTATATCTTTTTCTGCTTCATATATATGAATTAATTTTTTAACGGAAGTATATTTTAGAAGTGCTGTAGTAAGGTTAATTAAATCTTCTTTATATCCTTTGTTTCTCAAGTCCCTCCCAATATAACGGCTCCCAACGTATGCTTTTTCCTTCACATAAGTTATTGCATTAAAATAGGTCTGTAAGTCTATAGTTGCTTTTTGTGAATCTAAAGGAACTAACACTGGAGAAAACAACTCTCTATAACTATAAAAATTATATTTGTTACTTTTTATATAATTAGGATTTCGAAGTGTCCATTGAACAATGTTTATTTTGGAATTTTCAATTTGTTGAATACCATGTTTTATATCTTGTAATTCTATCTCAAAATTAGGATTACCAAATAAAATATAATCATATTTATGTTTTATTTGGTAAGAAAATTGATCAAGATCTCCATCGACCACTACAACGTCTGAGAAATATGAAGAATTTAACAAATGATTAAAATTTCTTACATTTTTATTTTTTAGTTTGAATATAATAAGTAAAATTTTCATTGCCTACCACCAAATATTATAGATTTCAAAACTGAAATGATTTTATATAATTTAAAACTTTTACTTTTTTTAAATGCTTCTAACTCATTAACTTTATTATTTAATGTTATACCATTGAAAAAGTACCTTTTTCTTGTTTCTAATAAAGAAGCATAAGAAATAGCAAGTGAAAGATCACCTTGATTTATCAATTTAATAATAGGTAACTCATTATTGAAATATAAACCCATTATCTCTGTATTGTATCCTTGTATTATTTTTTTAATTTTTTTCAATATATCTATTTGAATATTGTAATTTAATTCATAAAATTCTTCGTCAATTACCTTCCAAAATATTGATCTAAGAACATTCACTTTAAAAAATTGCAAACTTTCATCGTTATAATTTTTATAGCACATGAAATAAGCATCAATATCATTATATATTAAATCAACAATATTTTGGTGAGTTAGAGAAAGATTATCCCCAATATTTCTATTTCTATAATAGTAAATTGTAAAAGGTACATAAGAGAATGATCTTGCCTTTGTATAAAGCATTACATCTGCTAGTCTATCTTCACCATTTCGCATTCCTTCTACGAATTTTATATTATTATCAATATAAAATGATTTTCTAATTAATTTTAATACAACGCCTACTTTAACTTGAGCAAAGAATGGTGTATCTTCTAAAGTTGTATTTATGTAGGTTTTGTTCATTTTATAATCTTTAAAAGTTATATGTTGAAAAGTTGAACCATCTTCATTAAATGAAAGCAATTTTCCCATAACAAAATCATCTTTTGGGGTTATATAATGCATTAATGTTTCATATGCATATATATCCAAAATATCATCAGGGTCTAGAAAATGAATAAAATCCCCATTAGATAACTCAACGCCTATGTTTCTTACCTTTCCTGGTGCACCTTGATTTTGGTCTAACTTGATATATTGAAAGTTTGTGAATTTATTTGAATATTGCATTATTTTACTTTCGCTATTATCTGGAGAACAATCATTTACTAAAATCACTTCAATATTTTTCTCACCAATAGTTTGTCCCAATAGCGAGTCTAAACACTCTTCTATATAATCTTCAGCATTGTATACTGGAAGAATAACTGAAATCATCATGCTTTCCCCCCTCCTTTCTTATAAGATAGAAACACACTAATTCTAAATTTTTTAATTCTAATAATAAATCAAAATTTTAATGTTGTAAAATTTTAAATAAAAAAATAAATTAATGTAAATATTCTTTTACTATATACAATATACAATATACTTACTAATGTAAAGCCTATTTTATATTAACTTAATCACGGTTATGATCATATTCGATACTTTTTATCCTTTTATTTAACTCTTTTAAGTTTTTTTTTATTAGCTCATCTTCTCGACAATTTAGTGAAGTTGTTAATTTTTCTGTGGTAAAGGTAATAAATGATGATAATTTATTGTAAAAATCTAATCTTTTAAATAAAATAAAGGCTCTTTTTATATGTGTATCACTTGTTATTAATGAAAATGATTGAAATTTTTCTTTATTAACGATGTGCATAGAATAAATAGCATTTTCTACAGTATCTTTAGACTCATTTTCTTCTATAATTTTATGCTCCGGCACCCCTCTACGCACCAGCCATTCTTTCATCGCCTTTGATTCAGTTTTATTGTTTTTTTTATTACCTCCAGAAACTATAATAAATGATTTTTTTTCCCTATTGTATGCTTCTAATGTCTTATTTAGTCTCCCAATTGCTTCATTTTCTAAAGAACCATCCTCATTTAATCGTAAGCCTAAAGTGATGAAAGTATGTTTCTTTTTTTTATCTATCATTATATTACTCCTATTCAATCTTTTTTATTACTTTTAAATGTTGTAGATTTTTAAAAGTATTTTAAAGTAATGATGCTTAAAAGTGTGGAGGTTTTAAAATTGATGTTCTAATGTAAAATTATTAGCAGTATACAAATGATGTGCAATTAGTTTTACTATTATCAATATAAGTAACAGTGCACTAACTGTAGTTGAAGTAGTAGCCGTTGATATTAGTATACCAGACAACGATTCCAAAACAACAGAGGATAAATTTAAACTTTATAAAATGTAGATTTATAATTTATTAATAGAAAAATTTTAAATTATTTAAAATGAATAACCGAGCTGATGAAAATGTTTAATATTTACTACCAAAGACTTATCTGAGCTTTTCAATTTCAGAACTCAAAAGTAACTAAAATAAAAAAAGAATTAGAAAATTTAAATTTATTAGAGAAGAAAGAATGAGTTTAAATAAACCAAATAATATATATTAGAACCAAAAACTCCTTCTAAAACCCATAATGATAAAGCACATTTTAGAATGATTAACAATGGGTTTATTATGTCTTCTGTATTAAACTATAAACCTCTTAGCATAAACTATGTATATTGATACACCGTTGCATAAAGAATGACTAAATAAAATATTTACGTTTCATAATCTAAGAAGTGAACAACAGAAATTGACGGGATGATAAATAAATTTTTTGAATATTACTATCTTAATACTTACTATTATTTCTTTAGGTCAAATAGTTGATATTTTCATAGACGATAATCGAATTATTGTAGATATCATTATAGCTATTGATATAACTATTTCAGTTATATACATAAAATATTTAAATTAGATGCATGTTTTGAGTACACTCTAATCATATAATAATTTAGAAACACTATATTAAAAGGTTAGTTTATTTGAAAGTAATTTTTAAAAGGCATACTATTAAATTAACTAAAACAAGGAGGTTTTATCAATGAAAGCAGCAGTTTGGTATAGCCAAAAAGATGTACGAGTTGAAGACCGGGAATCTAAAGAGTTACAAGAGAACGAAGTGAAAGTTAAAGTGTCTTGGGCTGGCATTTGTGGTACAGACTTA
This sequence comes from Staphylococcus casei, assembly GCF_030294405.1. Lineage (NCBI taxonomy): Bacteria > Bacillati > Bacillota > Bacilli > Caryophanales > Staphylococcaceae > Staphylococcus > Staphylococcus casei. Next base: position 7,944 of record NZ_CP125720.1, on the reverse strand, counting down.
CATGAATACTTAGAGGGACCCATATTTATTTCAACAGATGAACCAGACCCTTTTCTTGGTCAAAAAGCGCCTGTTACATTAGGCCATGAATTTGCGGGCGTAGTGGATGATATTGGTTCTAAGGTTACACAGTTTAATAAAGGCGATCGTGTTGTCATTAATCCTACAGTTTCAAATCGTAAAAAAGAAGAAAATATTGATCTTTATGATGGTTATTCATTTATAGGCTTAGGTTCTGATGGTGGATTTGCAGAATTTACGAATGCCCCAGAAGAGAACGTTTATAAGTTACCAGATAACGTTTCTGATAAAGAAGGCGCCCTTGTAGAGCCAACCGCTGTTGCAGTTCAAGCAATTAAAGAAGGTGAAGTTCTATTTGGAGATACAGTTGCTATTTTTGGTGCAGGGCCAATCGGTTTATTAACAGTAATAGCTGCCAAAGCTGCAGGTGCAAGTAAGATATTTGTTTTTGATTTATCGGAAGAAAGATTGAAGAAAGCTAAAGCAATAGGTGCTACTCATACTATAAATTCTGGTGAATCAAACCCAAGTGATGTTATTAATAAACATACAGATAATGGAGTTGATGTAGCATTTGAAGTAGCTGGTGTAGCACTAACACTTAAATCTGCTATAGACGTTACTAAAGCAAGAGGTACTGTCGTTATAATGTCTATATTTGGTCATCCTATTGAATGGAATCCAATGCAATTAACAAATACAGGTGTAAAGCTCACTTCGACAATTGCTTATACACCTACTACATTTCAACAAACAATAGATTTAATTAATGAAGGTAATTTAAAAGTTAAAGATGTTATTACTGATGAGATAGAGCTAGATGATATTGTCGAATCAGGATTTGAAAAACTCATAAACGATAAATCACAAGCAAAAATTCTCATTAAGTTATAAAAATTAATAAAAGAGCCTCTCTAAATTTAGGGAAGCTCTTTTATTAGCTAAAATATAGTTTTATTTAGTCAAGAAATTTGTGAGTTTTTATAATTCATTAATCTAAGGATTGTTAATAAAGTTATTATTTAATAATTGTATTTTTAAATACAAAACTAGGTTCGGCACCTAAAATAATAAGAAATATTTGTGAGTAGTTCACATTTTGGAATTTTAACATCATATCTTTAAAAATTACAAAATTACTATCTTTTTTAACTTTTTTAACTTCTTGTTCATATAATTTTAAAACAGATTCTCTTATTAAAGTTGGTCGCTTATTTTGAATAATTTCACGGTTATCTGAAAACATTAGTAATCCTAAATATTTATAATGGATACTTAATTGTCTTGTCAAACTAGCTATATATTCTAACTTTTCATACATATTAGGAAACTTGTTTCTTAGTTTTTTCAAATCTAACTTAACTTGGTTTAATTCTTCCATTTCATTTATCATTTTATCACTACTCCAATTCCCATGGTTTATTGATATCAAGAGACTCAATTATATTTTTAGTTTGTGATCTTTTAATTTTTCGCATTTTAGCTCTTTCTTCGCCATCCATAAATAATAATTTTTCTTCTTTGGACTGAGGAGAGATTTTGGGTACTTTAATTGGTTTTTTCTTTTCATCCAAAGCTACAAAAGTAAGAAAAGCTACAGCAGCAATTTTTCTTTCTGCAGTGATCATATCTTCTGAAATGACTTTACAAAATATTTCCATAGACTTTTCTCCTGTATAAACTACATAAGATTCTATACAAACTGAATCAGATTGGGTGATTGGATATAAAAATTCTACTGAATCTGTAGAAGCTGTAACACATTCTTTAACTCTTGCATGTCTTCTAGCTGAAAGCGTTGCGTTATTATCAATTTTTTTCATCAACACCCCCCCAAATAGGGTATTATAATTGTTTAAATCATTAATTAATACTTGATCCGTACTGACAATTTTACTGTCACTAGGAAATTTATAATTTTCCATAAAAAACTCCCGTTTCTATAATGTTTATGTTCTAATTATAGAGCGAGAGTATATAAATATAAAATATCTTTTTTTTATACAGCTATAAATTTCTCAAATACCTTTATATTTAATAGTTAATTAAGAAGTTTTCTTGGAGAAATTTAATCCAATTTTTTGTTAAAGAATCAACTATAATATCTTTTCTCCAAATAATACCAAGTTCCCATTTCATGGAAGGTTCATTAATATCGATGGCTTGTAAATTATTATCTAATAAGCCTAGTATTCCTTCGGGTAATATACATATCCCTAGATTATTTAATAACATTTCTTCTATGAAGCTCCATTGGGTGGTTTCAAAAATTATATTAGGATTAAAGCCATAATTTCTACATGTATTTTTGATTTTATCGTTTAAATAGAAATCAGAATTGAATAAAATAAATTCTTGTTCTTGTAAATCTTCAATATCAATCTTTGTTTTTTTAGATAATTCATGATTTTTATGAACGACCAGTTTTAATTTTTCTTCTAAAAAAGAGAATATATCAAAGTTTTTATTATTTGTAGGAAGTACAGTAATTCCCATGTCCAAATCACCATAATATACATCGTTTTCAATTTTTTTACTACCATTTTCAAAAAGTTGAAAAGTTATATTAGGATACATTTCATGAAATTCCGAAATTAAGCCAATTAATCTTCTTATATTAATAATAGTAGGGATTCCAATTTTCAAATGTCCCTTTTTTAATTCTAATAAATTACTTAACTCATTAGGGATATTATCATACATTTTAAGCATTTCTTTACATTGGAAAAAGAAAGCTTCTCCTGCGTCAGTTAAGTATATTTGGTTTTTATACCTATTAAATAAATTTACATCTAATTCTTCTTCTAATAATTTAATTGTATTACTAATTGTGGGTTGTGTGATAAAAAGATTAGATGCTGCTTTGGTCATACTTTTTTGCTTTACGACTTCTACAAAATACTGCATATGTCTAAGTTCCAATAAATTTCCTCCCTTTTTATTATTTCTTCACGTTACCAGTTTTTTAAACTAATTATTTTTTATTATTCTGTATACCGTTGAACGACTAACATCTGTCTGTTTAGCAATCTCTTCGCCTGTAAGTTTTTGTTCATCGTATAAGAATTTGATTTCTCTTTTCTTATAATCTGGCAAAGAAGGACGGCCGCCTTTTCTCCCTCTTGCTCTCGCAGCTTCTAGACCTTTTTTCGTACGTTCACTTAATAAGTTAGCTTCAAGTTCTGCAAATGCACTCATCATTGTAAAAAACATTTTTCCCATCGCATCTTTGGTTGACACATTCATATCAATAATATGTAAATCAATGCCGTTTTCATCTAACCATTGAGACAGATCAATTAATTGTTTTGTTGTACGTCCAAGACGATCTAATTTATAGATAACTAGGATGTCTCCTTCACGTAAATAGTCTAAACACTTATCAAGTTCTGTTCTTTTCGTTTTGCGACCACTCACTTTTTCGCTAAAGATACGTTCACAACCATAGTCTTTAAGTGTATCAATTTGTCCATCAAGACTTTGATCTTGTGTTGATACACGTGCATAACCAATTTTAGCCATTTCAATACCACCTCTTTTAATCGTTTTATGGGCACTTATTAATAAAATCTATTTCTCGATGCAAATAAGCACGTCTCTCATCGTCTGAAAACTCATGGTTTTTGATATTTTCGACACATTGATTATAGCACAAGTTTATAGACTTAAATATCCAAGAAAAACCTCTTATGTCACTTTACTTGATATATGAGAATATTTTCGCCTAATAAAATGAAAATTATCAACGCTTGCTATATATAGTAAATTTAGATAAAATAACTATATCAAAATGATATAGTGGGTGGCGAAATTGAATTCTAATAAATATATTATCTTAGGACTATTATCTCAAAGTTCAAAGAGTGGGTATGAAATTAAAAAAGTCATTGATGAAAATTTTAATTTCTACTGGAAAATTGGATATAATCAAATTTATCCTTATCTACAAGACTTAAAGTACAGTGGTTTAGTAAAAGTAAATAATAAAAAAAGTGATAAAGGACCTAATCAAAATATTTACATATTAACTGATAAAGGTTTAGAAATATTTCTAAATTGGCTCAATACTGAAATTAAAAAATGGCCAACTTTTAAGAATGAAGTTTTGGTTAAGCTAAATTTCGGTTCTATATTAGATAAAAATGAAAATATTAAATTAATTGAGGATTATAAAAAAGTTATCACCAAACGTTTAAATATAATAAAAACAATTCAACTCAATATACAAAAGTATTGGAAAAATCATGAGAATTTTATTTTCTGGGATATGATTATTGATTATGGCATTAATATTAGTTTAGCTGAACTTAATTGGTGTAAAAAATCTATTAAAAGAATTGAGGGATGTTTATGATTACATTGATAATATACATAATTGGTGGCGTTATTGGTTTATTAATTTATTTTATATTTGGAGGAAACTCATTGATATATTCTTTTGCACAGTTTTCAATTTTTCTTTCTTTTCTATATACTTTTATCGGAAGGTTACTACCAAATGTTAGATATAGTTTGGTTCAAATGGTTCCATCAAAACTTCCATTTCCAACTTTCATTGTGTATTCAACTGGATTACTAGAATTAGTGATTGCTATTGGAATACTATTTGAACAGACACAAAGTTTTTCAAGTATTATAGGAATTATATTATGCATTTCTTTATTCCCTGCTAATGTGAAAGCTTATAAGGAAGGTGTAAGATTAAATGGAAATGAACCGACAAACGTTTGGTTAAGGTTAATAATACAAATTTTATTTATACTTTCATTTGTAATTATACTGAGAGGATAGTCATGAAAAAACTACTATTATGTTTATTAATACCTACGTTGTTTCTAAATAAATTTGTTATGAATATTAATATTACCTTTAGTAAAAAAAGAGTGTGCAGAAAATAACCATTTTCTGTACACTCTTCTTTTATGTCTAAATAAGTAAGAATTACATAGGATTATGTGTTCAAAAACCCAACAAAAAATCTATGTTCATAAAAGACCTTGTAATTAAGTTGTGGTACACTAAAGGTGTATATAGGAGGTTTGTATTTTGAAAATAGGTTATGCAAGAGTTTCAACTGGATTACAAAATTTAAATTTACAGGAGGATCGATTAAATACATATGGTTGTGAAAAGATATTTAATGACCATATGAGTGGTTCAAAAAGTAAAAGACCTGGTTTAGATAAAGCAATTGAATTTGCGAGGTCAGGAGATACGATTGTTGTTTGGAGATTAGATAGATTGGGACGTAATATGGAGGATTTAATCACATTAGTTAATGAACTTAACGAACGAGGTGTAAGTTTCCATAGTTTAGAAGAAAATATAACAATGGATAAATCAAGTTCAACTGGACAATTATTATTTCATTTATTCGCAGCATTTGCAGAATTTGAACGTAATTTAATTTTAGAGCGTTCTTCAGCTGGCCGAATTGCAGCACGTGCTAGAGGCCGATATGGAGGCAGACCCGAAAAATTAAATCAAAAAGATTTAAACTTACTTAAGACACTTTATGATAATGGCACGCCAATTAAGACAATTGCAGAACAGTGGCGTGTTTCACGTACAACAATTTATCGTTACCTCAATAAATTGGAGGACAAGGAAGATGAAAAACAAGGAGAAGTATCTAACTAATTTTTCTGAAGCCAAACGTAAAAAAGCTACTCAAAAGTACAATATTATAAAACCTTTTATCCTAGGCGAACAATCTTTATCAAGTATTTCTAAAAGTAAAGGGAATGCGTTAAGCACCCTTTATAGGTGGAATAAGTCATATAAAGAACAAGGACTTAAAGGACTAATCTATGCGACAAGAGCTGATAAAGGAACACGTAAAATAGAACCAAAGATAATTGATGAAATTGAACGCCTTGCGCTTATGAATAAAAGAAATAGTATTGCTACGATTCATAGGAAAATCGCTAATTATTGTATAGAGAATAATTTTGATAAACCAAGTTATAAACAAGTTTATAGTATTATTAAAGCAATGCCTAAGTCTGTTATTGATTTCTCTCACCAAGGTGAAAAATACTATCAAAATAAGTACGATTTAATACAAATAAGAGAATCCTCAAGACCCAATGAAATATGGCAAGCCGACCATACTTTGCTAGATATTTATATATTAGATCAAAAAGGTAATATCAATAGACCATGGCTAACCATTATTATGGATGACTATAGTCGTGCAATTGCAGGCTACTTTATAAGTTTTGATGCTCCTAATGCTCAAAACACAGCATTAACACTACACCAAGCAATATGGAATAAGAATGATACCAACTGGCCAGTGTGTGGTATACCCGAAAAATTCTATACAGATCACGGAAGTGACTTTACCTCAAATCACATGGAACAAGTCGCTATTGACTTGAAAATAAATTTGATGTTTTCAAAAGTTGGTGTCCCTCGTGGTCGCGGAAAAATAGAACGCTTTTTTCAGACAGTTAACCAAACTTTCCTAGAACAACTGCCTGGATATATAAACAATAATGATACTCCTAGTAATCTAATAGATTTTCACAATTTTGAAGAAAAATTACGTTACTTTTTAATTGAAGATTATAATCAAAAAGAACATAGTGCTATTCATACCACGCCTATCAGTCGTTGGAATAGTAATCACTTTTTCCCTAATATGCCAAGTAGCTTAGAACAACTTGATTTATTATTGTTGGAAATACCTAAATCTAGAAAAGTTCATTCAGATGGCGTTCATTTTCAAGGTTTTCGATACAGTAATACTAATCTAGCAGTTTATGTAGGTGAATATGTACTGATTCGTTATAACCCAAATGATATGGCTGAAATACGTGTGTTTTATAGAGATGAATTTCTTTGTACTGCTATATGTCCAGAAATAGCTGATTACTCCATAGATATAAAAGACATACAGCAAGCTCGTAGTCAGAGAAGAAAACACTTAAAACAAAATATTGCTAGTCCAAGTACCACGGAATTAATTAAGGAAGAAAAAAATTGTGGTTATTCACCTCAAGAAACGACTAAAAACGTCAAAAAATTAAAGAGGTATCGTAATGACTAAAAATCAGAATTTTATTGAAACGAAAGAGTATAAACGGTTTGCTGAATTTTGTGATGCTTGTATTAAATATCAGTATATTGGTATATGTTATGGTCAACCTGGTGTCGGAAAAACTTTATCGTCTAGATATTACACAAATTGGGATACTATTGAAAAACAAGTTAACCATAGAGGTTGGGAAGATTTAGCTAGTAAAACGACCGATGATATACTATCGGTGGATAAAATATTTTATACTGCACCAGCAGAAAAACAAACTAAATTAAGAAATGATTTATATAGTATTACTGCAAGCATTGATTTGGGGCAAAAATTACATGTTGTAAATAAGTATGGACATGAACATAGTAAACATTATAGTGATATGTTTAAATATATTGATTTAATTATAGTAGATGAGATTGATCGTCTTAAAGTGCAACATTTAGAGCAATTAAGAGCTATTTATGATGAACATAATTTAGCAATGATATTTATTGGTATGCCAGGTATTGAGAAGAAATTATCTCGTTATCCTCAATTATATTCGCGCATAGGTTTTGCGCATGAATTTGATAATCTAAGCAAAGATGAAACGCATCATATATTAGAATATAAGTGGCAAGATTTAGGATTTGATTTAAAACTCGAAGATTTTACTGATTATGAGGCAATAACAACGATTATTAAAATTACAAAAGGGAATTTTAGGCTGATTCATCGTTTATTTGCGCAGATAGATAGAATTATGGATATAAATGGTTTAGATAAAATAAGTACAGAAGTCGTAGAAACAGCTAGAGACAGTTTAGTTATAGGTATTCGATAATAGAAAAAGCAACGCATTTTAATATAGTGCGTTGCTTTTCTCATTTATTAGGTGAAGTCAT
>NZ_CP125719.1:0-11852 GCF_030294405.1 Staphylococcus casei | reverse complement strand
GTTAAATATTCGTCATATGCATTTACTTCGTAAGATGTAAATAAAACAAATTTTTTGAAAGATAAACCACTATATTCGGTATATGTTAATTGTAAAACTTTGTCATAAACCTTTTTTAAATCATTAATAAATCTTTCTTTTGCAGTTTGATCATAATTAGATAGCTCTTTTAAATCTTCAAAAGGTATCGTTAGTTTACGTGTTTCTTGTTCTTTAAGCTTGTTACACATTGAAAAAAATAAATTCATTTCAACAGATGTAAAATTACGTAAAGGTACTAAATTTAAATCATTTTTGTACACAACAGTCTCTCCAGTCATGTTATAATCACTCCTACATAAGTATATTGTTTTAGGGTTAAAGGTATGGTTTTTGTCGGTCGTACCCTTAGCCCTTTTTTAAATGATTTTTAAAATCTATTTAAACAATAACAAAGCACTAAAGGAAAGTAAAAAAAATAAAGTTCCTGCACTCACTCAAAAGTATGCCTTTGGTCACTCAAAAGTATGCCTTTGGTCACTCAAAAGTATGCCTTTGGTCACTCAAAAGTATGCCTTTAGGGTCTGAAACTCCTTCTCGCAGTAAGGCTCAAAGGACGCCTAAAAAGGGTTTAAAAAGTTCTTAAAAAGATTATATAAAGTTCGGAGCAATTTTGCCCCATTTCAAAAACTAATTCAAAAATGAATAAATTCTAAACGAATTTATAGTTATTTTAAAAAGCTAGATCATTCCTTTTTTGTAAAAAAGTAATATCAAAAAACTTCTTGAACTCGCCGTTCAAACTGCAGGGAATTGGAGGTTGTCCAATTCCACTGCGTTTAGTGTGGCGAGTAAGTGCAAGTGTATCAACTTCTTATACTCATATCGCTATGCTCATTCCGTTACCGTTGATACACAACAAAAATAAGCAAATACAACAGGGTTAACAAAACTCAAGAGACTAACAGATTAAAAGTTTTTAAAGCGAATATGTTTAATATTGCAATTTTAAGGTATTATCATTTTAGAACCATCTCTACTTAACGCTTCATTTCACACTGACTATTATTAGTTTTCCTGCTAATAGTAGTCGTTTAATTTGAAATTAGAATGAAATTCACATAGTATTTTTATTGGTATTATTAATGAACAAAGCATTTCCTTTATTTCAGCCATTTCAATATTATATTGAAATGGCTTTTTAAGTACCTTTATTTTGGATTTTAAAGGGGTATTTAGAAATATAAGCGCTTATTATGATGATTTATACCTCATTTCCATCTTATCGCGTTAAATGCTTTTAAAACACCATGTATAAGAAAACCAAAAAAAGCATACGGTACGACATATAAAACACCCCATAAATATCTCCAAATGCTCTCTTTTGTCGATATCTCATGATTAATAAAGTCATAACCTTGTGAAATGCCAAAAAACGCACTAATCGGACCGGTTACCAATGAAACTAAAGCAATGATTGCGATAACAAAAAATAAAGATACAACGCCTTTCGTCATAATATCTAAAGATTTATTTAAATTCTCAACGATCGTATCGTTTTTATCTAAGCGCTCCGTAATTGCCTTTTTGTATTCGTTTGTTTCTTTTCTGGCTTGTTCATTATGTTTTTTATAATGTTCAAATAAATCACTTGCTTGTTTATCTAGGTCTTTAAATTTTTCATCAAAAGCTTGCTTAAAATCTTGTTGTTGATTATCAGTATTTAATTTTGTTAAGTAACTTCTCGCCACACTTATGAATTTATCTTCTGTGTTTTTAGTTGCTTGATTAAAGTTCGAGGTCGAATCCTTTAGCTTCTCTAACAACGCTTTGTGATTCTTTTCTCTCTCTTTCTCGTTCTTCTTTATCTCGGATAGATTTCTCATGAGCAAGTCTTGCTGCTTCAGTACTTCGTCTATCACTTGCGAGTTTTCTGGTGTTTTCTGCGAAGTTGTCCCACTCTGATTGAGTTGCTTTTCTATTTGGTCGAGTTTCTTTAGTATTTTGTCGTTCTCTGGATTTAATTCGTCCATCATACCCATGTTCTAAGCCCCTTTTATCGTATTTCTCACCTAGTTTACTGCCACGTACCTTTTTATCTTCTTCAAGATGTTTGTAAGTAATCGTTTTTTCAGTGATACGTTCGATTTTTATCCCGTTCTGTAGCAAATCAGCGCCTAACTGTTCATAATTGATCGCTTGTGTTTGATCTATGACCATACGAATTTGTTCTTTCCAAGGTATCGGTTTATTCCCTTTCTGAGCTTCTTTTCCGATTTCATATTCGGCTTGTGTGTAGCGTGTTTCTCTTTGTTTTTCAGGAACTGATAAACCATGTTCACGACAGAGCGTGTCATTGGCTTGTTTAACGCATTCACGTTGCTTTTTATTACTTTGATATTTATTACCTGTCTCAAGGTCAATTGAATTAATCACAATATGGTTGTGGTAATGATTTTTATCTGTATGGGTATAAACGGCGACTTGATGATTGGGTGCGATTTTCTCGGCTAATTCTAAACCAATTTGATTACATTGTTCTGGTGTTACTTCGCCCGGCTTGAATGATTGGATAATCGTATGTGCTTGAATCCCATCTTCTTTGCCATATAAAGACCGTGTGGCTTTGAAAGCTGATTTGGCGTAATCTACATCGCAATTCAAACCACTTTTTTCTTCTGCTCGCTTTTCTGCGTAATTGATTGCCCTGCTTGCCGATTTTGTATTGCCTAATTTAGTTGTTGCCATTTCCATCACTTCGTTTCTTTTTCGCTTCTATTACATTAATAATCAACCCAGCACTAAATAATTAAATAAAGTAAAATGAGTATGCGTTTTAACTTATTTTTTCTTCTTCTTCTTCTTTTTTGGAGTAATTCTGTCTCTCAAAATACTTATAAATGTATATAAAAAGGAACAAATAATCACTGATATCACTGATACAAAATGCGTGAAATATAAAATTGCGATAAAGCCTAAAAAGATTAGTGATAATAAAATGTTGAATAATATTCTTATCACTATATTTGAATAACGCTTTAATTTAGGCTTTGCCATATATCATCAAGCCTTTCACGTACTGCTTTGATATTTCGATCCAGTGCATGATAATGGGGTGCTTCATTTTTATGTTGATTACAGTATTTAGCAATCTGATTCACGTTGGCCCCCAACTTACTTAAATCTTTGGCCATCGATTGTCGCGTCTCTTTATCTAATTTGGGCGCTACCAATCGACTCCCATGTGCCTTTTTCTTAACGAAATTCGGCACACTCATATTCAAAGTTTCGGCTGATGACCTTAACTTTGAATATTCGGATTCGCTCACTCTGAAACTAATTTGTTTTGGCTCTTTGCGGTTGGGTTTTTGGTTTCTCCCAACAGACGCATCGCTAGCCAAATTATTATCATGTTCACTCATTTAATCCCACCACGTTTCTTCGAAATTTATAACTTTCTATATTTGCAGATTATAGGATAATCAACAAAATTTCAAGTTATAATGTGGTTTGGCAAGCGTCGTATATCCTAGCCACTTCGTGACTGTATATACTGCTTGTTGGGATTATATCCCAAGCCCTTTATGTTTTTGCATACGCAAAAAATGAGTAGCTATTACTAGCCACTCATAGTTTGAATTAATATATTTATAATCATCTTATATAAGTATAAAATTGTTCCCTATTTAATTTTGGGATTTTTAAGGATGATATATAGATATTAAACTAATTGAACCAGATAAAGATAATTTAAAGACAATATATTATTGGAAGTACTTAGAAAATTTGCAAGAAGTAAAAATGGAATGGTTCTTATATTAAAGAAGAACTTTTAGCAGAAGAAGAATACATTAATAAAATATTTAAAAGAAAAAATAAATCAAAAATAAATCAAGATATGATTATAGAATATGAAAACCAAATTATGGGAACTGTAAATGCTCATTGGTTTGATGAACTGTCAAAATCATTAGAGAATGGAATAGTAATATATTATTTCAACTTGGTCTGGTAATTATCGAATGATTAAGTTAGCTAAAAGATTAAATATTAAGGAAGAAGCTAGAATTTGTAGAACAAAGAAAAATTGAATATGGTTCTTACATACGCAATATCATGGGTTTTCAGACAAAAAAAGACGCTTTTATTTGCATCGACGAACGATTTAGTTAATCAGTGATCCATAAATTGATGAATAGAAAGTAAGATGGGCAAACAGGTTTAAGTACCTAAATAGTGTGTAAAATGATAATATATTAATAATACTAAAATACTAAGTAGTAGTTTCTGAATAAGTTAGGAGAGTATTTAATGGAAAAAAAAATAAATATTCAATACGCAAATTTACTGTAGGGACAGGTTCAATAATTATAGGAGCAGTTATGTTTTTAAGTAATCCTGCAATATCTAAAGCATCTGAAATTGATAATGAAGAATTACACTCATCCCTTCAACAAGAAAATGCAGACTTTGAAGAACAAACGTCTAAACAAGAAAACGCAGATTCTGAAGAACAAACGCCTAAACAAGAAAACGCAGACTTTGAAGAACAAACGTCTAAACAAGAAAACGCAGATTCTGAAGAACAAACGCCTAAACAAGAAAACGCAGATTCTGAAGAACAAACGCCTAAACAAGAAAACGCAGATTCTGAAGAACAAACGCCTAAACAAGAAAACGCAGACTTTGAAGAACAAACGTCTAAACAAGAAAACGCAGATTCTGAAGAACAAACGTCTAAACAAGAAAACGCAGATTCTGAAGAACAAACGCCTAAACAAGAAAACGCAGACTTTGAAGAACAAACGTCTAAACAAGAAAACGCAGATTCTGAAGAACAAACGTCTAAACAAGAAAACGCAGATTCTGAAGAACAAACGTCTAAACAAGAAAACGCAGATTCTGAAGAACAAACGTCTAAACAAGAAAACGCAGATTCTGAAGAACAAACGCCTAAACAAGAAAACGCAGACTTTGAAGAACAAACGTCTAAACAAGAAAACGCAGATTCTGAAGAACAAACGTCTAAACAAGAAAACGCAGATTCTGAAGAACAAACGCCTAAACAAGAAAACGCAGACTTTGAAGAACAAACGTCTAAACAAGAAAACGCAGACTTTGAAGAACAAACGTCTAAACAAGAAAACGCAGACTTTGAAGAACAAACGTCTAAACAAGAAAACGCAGATTCTGAAGAACAAACGTCTAAACAAGAAAACGCAGATTCTGAAGAACAAACGCCTAAACAAGAAAACGCAGACTTTGAAGAACAAACGTCTAAACAAGAAAACGCAGACTTTGAAGAACAAACGTCTGAAATAACTTATCAAAATAATCATAATAACAAAATACAGACTCTTAAAGAACACGACGAAAATATCAATCTCACCAAAGATGAATATGAAAAGCTACAAAATAAATCTTCAAAACAAGAAAATACGAAGAACACTCTCAAAACTGCAAACATTTTGTCTACTAAAGTGAAAGAAGAATCAATAAAAGAAAACAATGTAACTAATGCTCTAGGTGGAGATAACGTAAACGATAAAGTTAAAGCAAGCAACGTCAAATTTACTGACGGCACTTGGAAAAAAGGGTCATTAAATCAAATTGGTTTCGATCTTAAAATTCCTGATGACGTAAAAAGAAATGATTATTTTACAGTTAAAGTGCCAAAAGAGTTGAACCCAACCTCTGCAGACAGAGATAACGGAATATTATTAGGTAATGATGAAAATAGCATTTATGCTAAAGGTACATATAATAGAGAGAATAATGCTTTTGATTTTAAATTTACCGATAACGTTGAAAAGTATAAAAATAAAACTTCTCATTTAGATTTAATGATGTTAATTAATTATAAAGAAACAACAAAAACAGATGATTATAACCTCAATTTACAAGTAGGAGAGCAACAATTTTTAGAAAAATGAAAAATTGAGTATCGCTCTGACGCACGCAATACCATGGTTTATCAAGATAGTGAAATACAAGAAAAAGATGGTGCTCATACCCCTTATAATACTACGTACACAATTAATGGTCAGAGTAAAAACTTAAACAATGCAAATGTCAAAATCACCCCATATTTAGGCAACAAAAAAAATACAAATGTAATTAGTCAATTCAATAAAAATACTACTAAAATATCAATATTAAAAGTCAATGACAAAAATAGTATGAACCAAAGTGGTAGCGAAAAGAATGTGAATACTAATGATGAAAGTAGTAAGCATCAAGTAACTTATAATAGTGATGGTTCGATAAGTATTGACTTGGGTAATATAACAGGTCCTTATTTAATAACAGTTAATTCTGAAACAGATCGTCCATTTGTATCAAATACTTTGGTAGAGAGTAATGTTCAATTAAGTGCAAATAATATGTTTACACAAAATAATGAAAGTAGAATAGGTAAGGCAAAACCATCTAATAGTAATTCATCTGGGGTTGTAGTAGATGATACCACTCCGCCAACAGTTACACCGATTAATAACCAAACCAAAGAAGTTAACACGCCAATTGATGCTATAATCATAAATGCAAATGACAACAGTGGTAAACCCGTTAAGAATGATGTATATGGTTTACCGGAAGGTATCACGTTTGACCCAGAAACGAATACAATTAGTGGTACGCCAACAAAAACTGGAAATTACAATGTGATTGTACTCTCTTCTGACCATGTTTATAATGAAATGAAAACAGAATTTACAATCAATGTTGAAGATACAACAGCACCAAATCTTGACCCAGTGGATGATCAAACTAAAGAAGTGAATACACCAATCGATGATATTCAATTAGGCGGTTCAGATAATAGTAACGGACCAATTACACATGAAGTCAGCGACTTACCAGAAGGTATCACGTTTGATGCAGAAACGAATACGATTAGTGGTACGCCAACAAAAGTAGGTAATTATCCAATCACTGTAACGACAAAAGATGAGGTTGGTAATACTACGGAAACGAACTTTACAATCAATGTTGAAGATACAACGGCACCAAATCTTGACCCAGTGGATGATCAAACTAAAGAAGTGAATACACCAATCGATGATATTCAATTAGGCGGTTCAGATAATAGTAACGGACCAATTACACATGAAGTCAGCGACTTACCAGAAGGTATCACGTTTGATGCAGAAACGAATACGATTAGTGGTACGCCAACAAAAGTAGGTAATTATCCAATCACTGTAACGACAAAAGATGAGGTTGGTAATACTACGGAAACGAACTTTACAATCAATGTTGAAGATACAACGGCACCAAATCTTGACCCAGTGGATGATCAAACTAAAGAAGTGAATACACCAATCGATGATATTCAATTAGGCGGTTCAGATAATAGTAACGGACCAATTACACATGAAGTCAGCGACTTACCAGAAGGTATCACGTTTGATGCAGAAACGAATACGATTAGTGGTACGCCAACAAAAGTAGGTAATTATCCAATCACTGTAACGACAAAAGATGAGGTTGGTAATACTACGGAAACGAACTTTACAATCAATGTTGAAGATACAACGGCACCAAATCTTGACCCAGTGGATGATCAAACTAAAGAAGTGAATACACCAATCGATGATATTCAATTAGGCGGTTCAGATAATAGTAACGGACCAATTACACATGAAGTCAGCGACTTACCAGAAGGTATCACGTTTGATGCAGAAACGAATACGATTAGTGGTACGCCAACAAAAGTAGGTAATTATCCAATCACTGTAACGACAAAAGATGAGGTTGGTAATACTACGGAAACGAACTTTACAATCAATGTTGAAGATACAACGGCACCAAATCTTGACCCAGTGGATGATCAAACTAAAGAAGTGAATACACCAATCGATGATATTCAATTAGGCGGTTCAGATAATAGTAACGGACCAATTACACATGAAGTCAGCGACTTACCAGAAGGTATCACGTTTGATGCAGAAACGAATACGATTAGTGGTACGCCAACAAAAGTAGGTAATTATCCAATCACTGTAACGACAAAAGATGAGGTTGGTAATACTACGGAAACGAACTTTACAATCAATGTTGAAGATACAACGGCACCAAATCTTGACCCAGTGGATGATCAAACTAAAGAAGTGAATACACCAATCGATGATATTCAATTAGGCGGTTCAGATAATAGTAACGGACCAATTACACATGAAGTCAGCGACTTACCAGAAGGTATCACGTTTGATGCAGAAACGAATACGATTAGTGGTACGCCAACAAAAGTAGGTAATTATCCAATCACTGTAACGACAAAAGATGAGGTTGGTAATACTACGGAAACGAACTTTACAATCAATGTTGAAGATACAACGGCACCAAATCTTGACCCAGTGGATGATCAAACTAAAGAAGTGAATACACCAATCGATGATATTCAATTAGGCGGTTCAGATAATAGTAACGGACCAATTACACATGAAGTCAGCGACTTACCAGAAGGTATCACGTTTGATGCAGAAACGAATACGATTAGTGGTACGCCAACAAAAGTAGGTAATTATCCAATCACTGTAACGACAAAAGATGAGGTTGGTAATACTACGGAAACGAACTTTACAATCAATGTTGAAGATACAACGGCACCAAATCTTGACCCAGTGGATGATCAAACTAAAGAAGTGAATACACCAATCGATGATATTCAATTAGGCGGTTCAGATAATAGTAACGGACCAATTACACATGAAGTCAGCGACTTACCAGAAGGTATCACGTTTGATGCAGAAACGAATACGATTAGTGGTACGCCAACAAAAGTAGGTAATTATCCAATCACTGTAACGACAAAAGATGAGGTTGGTAATACTACGGAAACGAACTTTACAATCAATGTTGAAGATACAACAGCACCAAATCTTGACCCAGTGGATGATCAAACTAAAGAAGTGAATACACCAATCGATGATATTCAATTAGGCGGTTCAGATAATAGTAACGGACCAATTACACATGAAGTCAGCGACTTACCAGAAGGTATCACGTTTGATGCAGAAACGAATACGATTAGTGGTACGCCAACAAAAGTAGGTAATTATCCAATCACTGTAACGACAAAAGATGAGGTTGGTAATACTACGGAAACGAACTTTACAATCAATGTTGAAGATACAACGGCACCAAATCTTGACCCAGTGGATGATCAAACTAAAGAAGTGAATACACCAATCGATGATATTCAATTAGGCGGTTCAGATAATAGTAACGGACCAATTACACATGAAGTCAGCGACTTACCAGAAGGTATCACGTTTGATGCAGAAACGAATACGATTAGTGGTACGCCAACAAAAGTAGGTAATTATCCAATCACTGTAACGACAAAAGATGAGGTTGGTAATACTACGGAAACGAACTTTACAATCAATGTTGAAGATACAACGGCACCAAATCTTGACCCAGTGGATGATCAAACTAAAGAAGTGAATACACCAATCGATGATATTCAATTAGGCGGTTCAGATAATAGTAACGGACCAATTACACATGAAGTCAGCGACTTACCAGAAGGTATCACGTTTGATGCAGAAACGAATACGATTAGTGGTACGCCAACAAAAGTAGGTAATTATCCAATCACTGTAACGACAAAAGATGAGGTTGGTAATACTACGGAAACGAACTTTACAATCAATGTTGAAGATACAACAGCACCAAATCTTGACCCAGTGGATGATCAAACTAAAGAAGTGAATACACCAATCGATGATATTCAATTAGGCGGTTCAGATAATAGTAACGGACCAATTACACATGAAGTCAGCGACTTACCAGAAGGTATCACGTTTGATGCAGAAACGAATACGATTAGTGGTACGCCAACAAAAGTAGGTAATTATCCAATCACTGTAACGACAAAAGATGAGGTTGGTAATACTACGGAAACGAACTTTACAATCAATGTTGAAGATACAACGGCAAGTGATAACAGCAATATAAATAATAATCGCGATGCTTCAAATAAGGAAAATGAAGGCCATTTACCAGATACTGGAGAAAAAGTTGAAAATAATTCACTAAATTCAATATTTGGAGGAATCGTAGCGATGGTAGGGAGTTTATTATTATTTATCAGAAGAAAGAAGGATAAAAATGAATCGCATGATTAATGTTTCTATATTAAATTTATTATAAAATTTTGAAAATCCAATCACTATCTGCTAAATTTAATGAAATAACAGGTAGTTAAAATGTATAAGCTATACATTTTAACTACCTATAAGGCTTTATTATGTTAACTAAACACAAAGGCCGAAACACTGTTAAATCAATGTTTCGGGCTTTTATGGATTGTGAACTTTTATACACACTTTATACATTGTCGGTTTAACACGTTTTCATGTGTTTTCATACATCTTACTTTTGTATTTTTATTCAGTGAATCATTAGCGAAATTTAAGCGTTATATTATATTTTTAAGCTACTTCTTATACTTGTAATAGAAAACGATAATAAAAATTTTACTACTTAATAGGTTTTACTTATATAAAATCTGGGTAAAATTTACTAGACCTATTAATGAGTAAGCCAAGTATTGATATGTTGTTAGACATACTCTTTTTTTATACTTCAATAGAAAGTACCTATTACGAGTTTCTTGTGATAGGTACTTTTTTGTTTATTTCTTACTATTTACCAAATAAATATCTCCAAAGACTCTTTTTGTGAGTTTGTGTATTCTGAATATCTTTATATTCATGATGTGAACTATCTTGCCTTTCATTCTCTTCAAATTCATAATAATCACTTGTTTTTTCGCTATATTCTAATTGGTTTAACGCAATTTTTAGTTCGTATTTTAATTCTTCACGTTCTTTTTTATCACTTATAGTTAATTGTTGTTGTTGATCTATGAGTCTTGTTAAATTGTTAATTTGTTCATCTTTCATTGAAAGTTGTTTAACAAGTAAATCATTTTCTTTTTGTAAAATTTCCAACAGATCTATATTATCTTTTCCTGAAGAAGAAGTGTATTTATTTTCAATATTTTTATGTTGCTTTAATTTATTGATTACTATCTCATCTAAATATCTTGTTTTGTTTTTCCAAATTATATTATGACTTTCATTTATTTCTTCTATCCAAGAAGTTAAAGTTTGTTTAGTAATTTGGAGTTCTTCAGATGCTTTTTTAAAACTTTTCATTTTATCACCTGCTTACCGCTAATTTACCATAATTTACTGGTATTTACCGATAAATTTAATCAACGTTTTTATCGATTTTATCGTCATTTTTTAATACTCATAAATATTACCCAACACTTTTATAGAAAGTGTTGGGTAATATTTATGAGTATTTGTGTTAGTTCTTAAACTTACAATTTTTCAATTCTATTCATTTTTTCTAGAAATGCCTTTTGTTGTTCTTCTGTAAATTCAGTTGTTTTTGGTTTGATGGGTTCATACTTTTTATTTTTTAACCATTCTGGCGTCATCTCACGATTTATATTTTGCTTGTTCTTACCTACATTCGACATTTCAGGTTGTCGTCTTGAATGAATGCGTTTCTCAGGTTCAAAAGTAAATTCTAACCATTCAATTTTACGGCTTTTCTTAGCAGAAATTTTAGTTATATTTAAGTTTTTAAATATAAAAGGCAATTCCTTAATGATTGGGTTTAAGACATTTTTATTAATATTAGTCATTCTATAAGATTTTGGTATATCTAATCGTTCTCTAAAATCATCAGTTTGTATTTTAAAATACCCTGTATGCTTGTATTGTTTGAGCAATCTATACATGTTTTTGGAATACGATGATTTGATATGTGTTAATTCTTCAAGTTCAAATTTTGTAAAATCACCAGTTAAAGAGTTAAGTATTCCTTTCAATTCGGGGTTTATACTAATT